>JBGUYH010000073.1:0-3011 GCA_045118595.1 Bacteroidales bacterium
CCACCAAATCCGAATGAATTAGAGAGGAATGTATCGAAGTGAGCCGAAATTCTCTCTCCTGGAATGTTCAATTTGGCAGAATCTTCATCTGGATTTTCAAAGTTCAAGTTAGCCGCAATGAAGTCATTCTTCATCATTAGCATTGAGTATATTATCTCACTCGCACCCGCCATCCACATTTCATGACCAGTTTGTCCCTTAGTTGATGTTACTGGAACTTTAACATCACCAAATACATTGTATATTGCCTTTGCTTCATTCGTATCACCCACATGAGTAGATGTTGCATGAGCATTAATATAGCCTATATCGTTTACACCCATCTTAGCTTGCTCCAAACACATTTTAAGTGAATTAGCAGGTCCATCTACATTGGGCGATGAGATATGATCTCCATTAGAAGAGAATCCATAACCCATAATTTCACCTAAAATAGGAGCACCACGACGTTTTGCGTGTTCGTACTCTTCAATTATAACAGTTGCAGCTCCACCGCCAGGAACGAGTCCATCGCGATCACGATCAAATGGACGACTTGCTTTCGTTGGTTCACTTTCACGTGCCGAGAATGCAGATATACCATCAAATGAACCTATCGAGAATGGATTTACTTCTTGCGCTCCACCACATACGATTATATCTTGCAAGCCCCATTTAATAAGTAACGAGCCAAGTCCTATTGCATGCGAACCTGATGCACAAGCTGCAGAAACTGTCATGTTAATACCACGCAATTTAAACAATGTGCCAAGATTCATTGTCACTGTCGAGTTCATCGACTGGAATATAGCTCCAGAACCTACTAATGTAGTATCTTTCTTATCACGCATTGTATCTACACTCTTTACTACAGCATCTGCACTACTATCATTACCATAGAGCAAACCTACTGCGTGTTTTTCAAGATAATCCAAATCGAGTTTTGCATAATCAAGAGCGTCTTTTGTTGCTACATAAGCATATTTACACTCTTCAGCCATATATACTCGTTGATTACGTGAAAGAATACCTTTCAAATTTGGTTCTTCGAGTTTTGCAGTAAGAGCCGAACGGAATCCCATTTCTTTACGCACAGGATCAAACACAATACCTGATTTTCCTGTATAGAGGGAGTTCTTAACCTCTTCAAGTGTCTTACCGAGGCATGAATATATGCCCATTCCAGTTATAACAACCCGTCTTTCCATATCAGTTCAACAATATTATCTTCTGTTTTTCTTATTTCAAAAATAAATATAATCCTTACGAATATGCAATCTTGGAGAGATGCGATTTCGACAATTTTCTGCAAAGATATAATGTTTTAATGAATTATTATCTCATTAATTGTCAAATTATTCAAACTCTCAATATAATAACACTATAACACAACAAGTTACGCTTTAACCTATATATTTTTTAACCATTTCTTTTAAATTTTTTGCATTTATCGGCTTTGACATAAAATCGTTACAACCGCTCTCAAGTGTTTTATTTCTATCACTCTCAAATGCAAATGCAGTGAGCGCAATTATTGGTGTTTCTTTATCTGTTTCCCGTATTCGGCTTGTTACTGTTATACCGCCTAAACGGGGCATGCGAACATCCATCAATATAAGGTCAGGCTTATTTTTTTCGTACATTTCAAGTGTTTCTACACCATCATGTGCCCATAGTAATTCATAATCGTTTTTGAGTATAAACGATACTAACATGAAATTACTCTCTGTATCTTCAGCCACCAATATTCTTTTCTTCGAACTTGCACATTGTTCGTTGGCAAGTTGACTAATATCGTTTGACTTTTCCATATACCTTACCCTTTCATTCTGATTAGTCATAATACTTGTTTAGCGTCAGCAAAATGTGACACAACACACTAAAAACGAAGTAGTGTACGTACTTTACAAAGGTATGTTTTTTTTTCGACCTTAAATAGTATTTCGTTTTTTAGTGCTAACACATTAATTATTTGGCACCTTGCCCATCGCTAATCAATTCTGAAGATACTATTTTATATAACTTGTCGTTGCGACGTACTTTGCTAGGAATAGGCATTGAAAACACATCGCCTTTCTTTACTGTTGGTATTGGCGATAGCTCGAGGCGCAACTCTGTTACTTCTGTTTCGATGACACCTGTTGTTGTTCCCATGATGATAACCTTATCACCAACACTGAGTTCACCTGTTTCTAACACAAATTCACCAACACCAAGTTTAGAGAAACAATTTTGTGCTTTTCCTACATACACTTTTTTCTCAGTTGCCATGTTACCATAACGACCGCTCCACTCACCCATTTTTTGTCCGAGATAGTATCCATCCCAAAAACCTCTATTGAATACTTTTGATAATTGGGCGTCCCAATGTCCTTTCTCTATGTTACTATATGTGCCATTACAAACAGCTGTAATGGCTTCGTTGTAACACTTAACCACGGTGTAAACATAATCAGCTGAACGTGCTCGTCCTTCTATTTTGAACACCCTCACTCCTGAATCTATCATTCGATCTATAAAATCAATGGTTTTTAAGTCTTTTGGAGACATAATATATTTACCATCAACTTCAAGTTCATTACCTGTTTCTCTATCGGTAACTAAATAGCTTCGACGACATACTTGCAAACACGCACCTCGATTAGCTGATGCACCAAGAGTATTGAGACTCAAATAACACTTTCCACTAACAGCCATACATAGAGCACCATGGGCAAACATCTCTATTTTTATTAATTCACCTTTAGGTCCTGTTATGTTTTCATTAACTATAGCTTCATGAATTGCCTTCACTTGATCCATATTACATTCACGAGCCAAAACCATAACATCGGCCATCTGACTAAAAAAACGCACGGCTTCAATATTGGTAAGATTGCACTGTGTTGAAATATGAACTTCGACACCTATTTGGCGAGCATAAGTTATCACTGCCAAATCGGATGCTATAATTGCTGTTACGCCATTTTCTTTTGCTGCATCAACAATTTCATGCATCAATTGTATTTCATTGTTGTATATAACAGAGTTTA
>JBGUYH010000074.1:0-3069 GCA_045118595.1 Bacteroidales bacterium
GAGTGCAAGTTCAACACCCATATTTTTTACGTCGCCACCATTAATATATGGAGCACCAGTTCCTGTTGTTGCCAAAATAGGTGCTACGACAAGCCAATCTTTAGTTGTTTTCTTATAGAAATCGAAGTTTAAGCCAAGTTTGCTATCTAAGAAACGAGCGTCGATACCTAAGTCGATTTGCTCTGAAGTTTCCCACTTAATTTTTTCGTTAGCAAGACGTGATACATATGAGCCTGTTACCCATGCATCTTGTCCGCCACTTGCTCCAAAATTGTAGTTGGTATTAGCAGTTGTAACGGGTGAAGTGTATTGGTAGCAGTTAATGTTGGCATTACCTACACGGCCCCAACTAGCACGTAATTTTGCAAATGAGAGAATCGTTTTAGTGCCGTCCATAAACGACTCTTCGGAGAATGTCCAACCTGCCGAAACTGATGGGAAGAAACCGAAACGATTGCCTTCAGTAAATTTTGAGCTACCATCGGCACGGAATGTGGCATTTACCATATATTTTTCTTTCCTGTTCCAACCAAGACGTGCAAAATAACTTGCGCCACGTGTCGAATCGTAAGGTGAGCCTCCTACATTTTTATTTTCTGTACCTTCTGTATTATCAAGATATGCATGTTCCCAATCGTCGAAACCAGCAATAAGGTCGGTGTTTGAACCTGACATGCCAGAGCCATCGTATTTGGTCATCTCTATGCCGCCCAAAATGTTTATATGATGTTCGTCGGCTATGTTGAAGTCGTAAGTGGCGGTGTTTGTCCATGTCTGGCTTATTCCATGCCCTTGACTTTGCGAAACACTTGTTACTGAGTTAAGGCTCGTTGATGATAATTGGTAGATTGGCGAGAAAGCTCGATACTCACTTGTACCATAGCTAATGCCATATACTGTGCGCAATTTGAGCCCTTTTATGGGTTCGAGTTCGGCATATATATTGGCATCTAATGTTGCACCTTTTGATTTATTATAACGATTGGTCATCATACTGCCGTATGGATTGCCGTCTTGCACATTCCATGGCGAGTTGGCCGTGTTGTAAAATTCGCCATCTTCGTCATAAACAGGTGTGAGTGGCGATGTGCTAAATGCACCACGAAGACTATTGTTGTATATATTGCCTGTACCTATGCCGTGTGACTCTTTCCAAACAAAACTTACATGTTCGCCAACTGTCAGATGTTCGTCAAAAAGTTTGTGTTCAGAATTAATACGAAAATTATATCGGTCATAGTTTGATACTGATGAACCACCCACTATACCTTCTTGCTCTGTATATCCTACTGACATAGCAAAGTTTGATGTTTTTGAACCTCCAGTGATAGAAAGGTTATGACTTTGCACTTTTGCATCGTCAACAAACATTTGCTCTACCCAATCTGTATCATATACTGGATTCCCATTCTCATCAATAAGAGGTGAATATTTAGTCCAATCATATACACTTCCGCCCGAATTGAGAGCTGCCTCATCCATTATTTTCATATACTCTGCAGCGTTGAGCATATGTACCATTTTTTGTACTTTCTGTACACCATAGTATCCATCGTATGAAACTACGCCACGTCCCTCTTTGCCACTTTTGGTTGTTACAAGCACAACACCATTAGCAGCTTGTGCACCATAGATAGCGGCAGAGGCTGCATCTTTCAGTACGTCAATACTCTCAATATCGGCAGGATTAAGCGTAGAAATATCGCCCCCGACACCATCTATAAGATATAGCGGCTGAGCATTGCCTACCGTTCCCAAACCACGTATAGAAACACTCATAGCTGCCCCAGGCTGACCTGATGTAGAGCTAATTTGTACGCCTGGTGTCTGACCTTGCATTGCAGCCAATGGATTTGTTGTGTTGAGTTTTTGTATGTCATCACCTTTTACTTGAACAGTGGCACCTGTTACAAGTTTCTTCTTCTGCACACCATAACCTACCACAACAACTTCTTCAATGTCTGAAACATCCTCTACTAACATTACTTTCATATTGTTTGTAGCGGCTACCTCTTGTGTTTCAAAGCCAATGAATGAAAAAATAAGCATAGCACCATTATCGGTGTTGAGTGTGAAATTTCCGTCCATATCGGTAATTATGCCTGTTGTTGTTCCTTTTACAACAACATTTACTCCCGGTAATGGAAGTCCGTCTGAAGAGGCTACTACGGTGCCTCTGACCTGCGCTGACTGAGCCCAAATATTACTAACAACAGATGTTGTTAGCATAAATGCAACAACTAATATACATGACAATATAGCATGCCTATTAGCTGAGCATTGCTCTTTTCTGTAATTCATAAACATTGTTACAATTTGATTCGATTGAATAATTAGTACAAAATACCAGCAGCAAAATTGAAAATTCATAAACACTTTTTTACATATAGACTATTTAATTTTATGTTTGTTTTGATAATAATAGGTGATTGTTTTGTTATATGATATACACTAAATACTGATAATCAACAATTTACTACTACAACTCACTAAGATTAGAAATATCGAATTGAATAACTATTAATTAACAAACAGATTGTTTTATCTTTGCATTATTGAACCAACGATAAAATCATATTTCTTTAAAGATGGCAAGCAATAGCAGATGTGCAATTTTTGCAACAACATTATTAAACACACTTCTTTCAATCTCAATCTTCATAGTAATACAGGCAATTGTTAGAATAATATTTATAGTAAAATATGTTAGCTCTGACATATTTGTATCTATGTTTAGTCATATTCCACTCGCTATATTTAATGCATTCCGTTTCGATGCTCAAACAGCCACTTATGCAGCCCTACCACTCGTTATCGTTGCCATAATAACTACTATAACAAGTACAACTTCGTGGTCACAAATCTTTGCCCGATGGTACACTGCAATTTTAGGAACACTAATGTTAGCACTCGGATTAGCCGATGTAGTTTTCTATAGTAATTTTACCGAACACTTTAATATTGTCACATTTGACTTGATGGACGAGAAGCCTATGCTAATTATCAAAGGTGTTTGGAACGACACTCCTATTATTAGCATGACCATTGCCACACTAATTGTTGGTTCTC
>JBGUYH010000075.1:0-5307 GCA_045118595.1 Bacteroidales bacterium
TCAACCAAGGACTTTTCAGTATTCCATTCTACATGCGTACTTCAGTAAGTTTCGACAAAACAATAAGTCGTTCGCAACGTCAATCCATACTTATGGATGTAAATGCTGATGCACTTAGTAGCAAACTTGGATTCTACACACAGTTTACTTCGCTGCCCGTCAACTTTGACCTTGGCGGAACTTACAAAATAAACCGCAGCCAAATTGATGCTTTGAATATTGAGACAATGGGCAAAATATATGGTGCGAATCTGCAAGTTTCATTCAATCACAAGTCTTTTAGTGCGTCCGTTACAGGCAAGACCGAACGAAACGACAACGAGGTATATTCATTCACCAATAACGACGTAGATCTTGCAATGACGTACAAAATTGGTAGTGCGAAAATCAAACTTACAGGTAGTAACATTGGTCACTTAGACGGTAAGAAATGGCTCGCCGAAAGCATTACACCAACCATCGAAAGTCGCACACGTTACCAACAACACTCTGGATATTTATTGCTCAGTGCAGCATGGACTGTATAAATATTATTTATCTGAATATCAATATTATACCCATGAATAATTCTGCGTATATAAGGCGAATAACGCTTTGTGCAATTGGTTTGTTTGCGTTGACGAATACCACATTTGCGCAGGGGAATGAGCGCATAATTACGGGCGTGATAGTCGACAAACAGACCAAAATGCCGCTTAGTAGCGCCGTTATGCACACTGCCGAATGTAGTTATGCTGCCGACGAGCAAGGTCGCATTGCTGCACGTGTGAAAGTTGGCGATGTGGTGGCATTCACGCATGTTGGCTATCAGACGGCGCGTATGCAGATTGTAGATACGCTTGCATATCAGAGTATATTTAGCATAATGATGACCGAGGACACGCTTATGCTTTCGGAAGTTGTTGTGCGTCCGCGAGTGGTGAATCTTGAACGCCTTGCCCGCACTATGCCTCTGCAAATCAAGCAAGAAGACGTGATTGTGAGAACCAATTTCGAAAATGCCACGCTGATAGCGCTATATACACAGCCGCAAGCCATCGATGCACAAATGGCTCAAAGTCGTCAGATGGATGCCTTTGTAAGTGAGCAAGTTAACCGTGGTATGATAGCCTCGAATCAGATGATAAGCATCTCGTCATTGCGGATTTTTGCGTTGATTTCTGAGCTGCAACGAAAATCCAAACGCTCCACGCCGGCAAAACCCACAAATCATATAACGCCAATAAGCGCCCAAGAGATTGAAAGCCTGATGAATAGGCCTTGATAGCTTTCCCAATAGTGCATCACTATTTTTCTGCTTCTTTGGTTCATAAAACAACTCATTGCATAACACTTGCTTTGTGTTTGTACTATTGGTGTTTATGGCTATCGTGATAAAATAAACATATATATCAGACGTTTCATAATTGTTAATAAAAAATTACGCCTCACTATTCTGTGCGAAAATGAGGCGTAAATGCGTTATGTCTGAATAGTTTTAGTAGACTAATTAGTGTCTATAGTCTTTGGAGTCTTTATTCTATCTCGCAGCTTATAGTTTGTACATTATCAGAGCTATTGCCAATGTGAAGTAAATGTTTTCCCTGTTGCACCATCATAACCCCCTTTGCTGAATTCCAAAGTTTGAATCTGTCGCGTGGCATAGCAATACTTACCTCTTTACTTTCACCTGTTTTTACATCTACGCGAGCAAAACCGCGAAGTGTTTTTTGTGGTCCTTCTTCATCAGCAGGGTTGCTCACATATACTTGTACTATTTCTGTACCATCGTATTTGCCAGTATTTGTCACTGTGACTTTTACGCTATGTGTAGTCTCGTCCCATTGCGGATTGGTTAGTGAGAATGTAGTGTACGACAATCCGAAACCGAATGGGAATAGTGGTTTTCCTGTAAAATAGCGGTATGTACGTCCTTTGCCAGCCTTCATAGAATAGTCATCAAACGAAGGTAGATCATCGTCAGATGCGTAGAATGTGACAGGCAACTTTCCACTCGGATTATAGTCGCCAAAAATAACATCGGCTAATGCAGCGCCACCTTGTTCGCCAGCATACCAAGCCTGAATTATAGCATCGCAAGTTTCAAGTTCGGGTGTAAGTGCCACAGCGCTTCCGCTACAATTGACAAAGATGATTTTTTTACCAGCTTTATGTAGCGCTTTGAGCACATCGCGTTGTGCTTGTGGTAGTTCGATGCTTGTGCGGTCACCATTATCAAATCCAGGTGCACTAACTTGAGCTTCTTCGCGTTCTAAGTTTGGCGAAATACCACCAATGAAAATTATAGTTTGAGCATCACTTGCTGTTTTTACAACATCGGTTGGGGTGATAGTCTTTACCTTTATTAAGTCAAAAGCAAATGAAGCATCACCAGTTTGCTGTAGATAATCAATATCTATATTATAAGTCTGACCTACTTCAGTGTGCAATGTTTTTTGTCCTACTCTCATATAGTCAGAGAACCAACTATCGTATATTGTGTCGCCATTGACAATGATACGAAGTCCGTCATCGTGTGAATAGATCATGATGAGGTCTTCGGTTTGTTTTGCAGTAAGTTTGCCACTTAGTCGCATTGTGAAATGTTCAAGGTTAACGTTAGGCGCAAAAACGGTGTTACCTCCATTGTCTAACATAATAGGGGCTTGGTACTGAACTTCTGTAACAGGTTCACCTTGCATTTTTTCATTGTTCCAATACGTAGCTTTCATACCTTGTTTTCCATCAGTAGTACTGAAGTTGGCAAATTGGCTTTCATCTTGAGTTAATGCAGTTAGTTCGCAAGCTTTGTTGTATGGAATGTCTTTATTTGTTTTGTTGCGAATACCTTCGAGCATAGTTACAGTGTGGGCAGGTTGTCCAAAGTAGATACCCCATAAAACGAGTGAGTCGGCAGCATTAGGTCCCATAACCATTATTTTGTCGTCATCTTTGCTCAGTGGGAGTATGTTACCTTTGTTTTGCAATAGCACCATCTGTTCGCGTGCCATTTGTAGTGACAGGTTGCGGTGAGCTTCTGATGCGATAACATCGGTGCCAATTTTAGTCCATTCTACTTCGCTGTCAGGGTCAAAATTGCCAAGTTCGAATCGTGCTTTTAGCAATCGGCGCACACTTACGTCAATTTGTTCTTCTGTTATATAGCCACGTTTGATAGCTTCTGGTAAATTTTTGTATTCAGAGCCACATTCTAAGTCGGTACCAGCTAATACGGCATCGGCAGAAGCATCGGCTGCATTTTCAGAAACGCCATGATGATTAGGTTGCCAAAAGTCGCTAATAGCGCCACAATCGCTAACCACAAGTCCGTTGAATCCCCAATCGTCGCGTAGTATTTGTGTTAGAAGTCGATTGCTACCACAACAAGGTTCGCCGTCAAAGCGTTGATAGGCACACATTACTTCTGCTACATTAGCCTCTCTGACAAGTGTTTCGAAGGCAGGCAGATATGTTTCCCAAAGGTCGCGTGATGATAAATCTCGAATGTCGAATGTGTGGCGTGTTTTTTCCGGACCGCTATGTATGGCGAAGTGTTTCGCACACGCAAGTAATTTTTTGTATTTATGGTCATTAGGTCCTTGTAATCCATTGACAACAGCTTTTCCCATAATGGCATTAACAAAGGGGTCTTCGCCATACGATTCTTGTCCACGTCCCCAACGAGGGTCTCGGAATATGTTGATGGTAGGTGTCCAAAACGATAAACCTTGGTATCTGTTCATTTCACCTTTTTGTCGGTGTATTGTGTTTTTAGCTCTTGCCTCGTCAGAAATGGCAGAATAGATGTTGAATATAAGTGTTGTGTCAAATGATGATGCCATGCCAATGCATTGTGGAAACATAGTGGCAACACCGTTGCGTCCCACACCGTGCAGTGCTTCGCTCCACCATGCAAATTGTGGTATTCCCAGCCGTTCGATGGCTTTCGAATCATTCATCATTATTTGTGCTTTTTCTTCGATAGTCAAGCGAGAGCATAGGTCGGCAGCTCGTTCCTCGGGCGAGAGGTCACTATTCTGATAAGGTAATTGAGTGTTGCAACTTGTCAAAGTTAGTGCAGTAGCAAACGTTAGAAATGCCCATTTCGTTTTGATACTCATTGTTTTAGGTTGTTATTGAATAATAGATACTTTTGTTTCCATTTATGCACGTCGTAGTGTCGAATGTGCATATATCGGCTAAATTATAGATAATTTGTGAATTATTGTCTGATTATCAATGCTAAAGATGTTGTTGATACGATATGTTATCTGATAAAATCGTTGAGTGTTGTTTGGGAGTTGTGTTTTTTGAAACCTATAATTCGGTCGGTAGTGTCGCCCATTGAGCGATAATAAACTACTATGTAGTAGTCGTTTTCTGTTTCTGCAAAACAACCTTCTGTGTCTGTTACCGATACATTTTGAGAGTTAGGTGTGCCTATGTTTTGTGCATCATTTGTTTGTATATAGCAATAGCTATGCAATCCTTGTTTTAAGAGTATATTGGCGTAGTATGTTTGTTGTGTTTGGTCGTATTGCATGGGGTATGGTATCTGTTCAGTGAGGTCGCCAAAAAGAAAGATGTTTCCAATATTGGGACTCCGAAGTGTGAAATGCACAAAATTATAATCAGCAGCATAGTCAGCAGGGTAGTGTATGTCGCGTGCTTCGATGTAGTGCATACCATTAAAATCGGTGTAAAAATAGTAGTTAGTAGAAGGAACATCGGTGTTGAGTGTTATATGATAGTATGGATCATGAAAAGTAATACTACCCACATTCATGCCGTTATAGCGCAAACTGCGATTGTCGGCCCATCGATGTTCGTTGCCAGCTTCAAATGTTGCAGCATCGTCAAATACCAATTCATTGGGACGTATGAAGGATGGTGTTTCGACAATGGTCCATGTCCACGGATTGTTGTTTTGCCAGATAGCAATTTTTATTTCAGTGGCTGCATTGTTGGTGTTTATTTGTTGATGTTGCAATGCTATGTTCATTGTTTGCATTGCTGTAACTCCTTGTTTTTGACGTATCAGACGGCTCTGTATACCAGTTAGTTTTTCATAAACAATGAATGGGCGACGTAGAAGTTCTGTATCATCATCGTCGAAGACAGTTATGATATAGTTGCCAGATACTGTTATATTTATTGTTGGAATTGTTATATGATAATGTATGTAATCTGTTGTTGTATTGAATGATAAATGATATTTATCTTGGTCGAAAACTTTATTAAAGCCATTAAAAAATTCAATATCCATCAAGTCTGATGGTAGCCAATCGGCATTACAATGGCGGAAAGAGTAGTGCAATGTGCGAGCAT
>JBGUYH010000076.1:0-20687 GCA_045118595.1 Bacteroidales bacterium
TCATCTGGCCAAATACTTGCTTGAATTTCGCCTATGTGTGCTTTTTTCAAATAAAACATACACAAACGACTCTGACCAATACCACCACCTATCGACAATGGCAATGTTCCATTAAGTAAGCGCTTATGAAAATAGAGTTCTTTCTTATCCTCTTGACCTCTTATTTTGAGTTGACGCTCGAGCGCTACTTTATCTACTCGAATACCCATCGATGATATTTCAAACGAATGACCAAGCACATGATTCCAAACTAAAATATCACCATTCAAGCCTTTGAACCCATCGGAGTTGTCAGTCGACCAATCATCATAATCAGGAGCACGTCCATCATGAGGTTCGCCATTCGACAATTCACCACCAATGCCAATAATAAACACTGCACCATATTCAGCAGTAATCTTATCTTCGCGCTCTTTAGGAGTCAGAGTTGGATATTTCTGAAGTAACTCTTCTGCATGAACAAAATGAATCTCATCAGGTAACTGAGGTACAAGTTGTGGATAACGCTCATAAACCACATATTCAGTGCGTTTCATTGCGCTATATATTCTCTTAACTACTTTTTTTAGATAATCGAGATTGCGATTTTCTTTAGCCAATGTCATTTCCCAATCCCACTGATCGACATAGAGTGAATGAATGTTATCTAACTCTTCATCGGAGCGTATTGCATTCATATCTGTATATATTCCGTACCCCTCTTCTATCTCATAATCAGCCAAAATCATTCGTTTCCACTTTGCTAACGAATGAACAACTTCAGCTTTTTTATCGTTCAAATCTTTTATCGGGAATGTAACGGGACGCTCCACACCATTCAAATCATCGTTCAAACCAGTACCTTTCATCACGAAAAGTGGCGCTGTCACTCTGCGCAATCGCAATTCAGCCGACAAATTTTGCTGGAAAAAGTCTTTTATGTACTGTATACCAAGTTCCGTTTGTCGCAAATCAAGCAACGGCCTATAACCTTGTGGAATATATAATTTTGACATTTGCAGTTTTTTGTTTTTATTACTTTTTACTTGCAACAGGTTTAAAACTTAACTTTTTTAAAATCACATAGTATCTTGCTGCAAATGTACTATTTTTTAGTATCGTCACAAAAACAAAAACACTTTTTTCTAAAAAAAGACAATATACTATCAAATCAACAAAAGAATAATCTGTATAAAAAAAACAACAGATTATAAGCCAAAATCGAAATCTGGAAGCGGATTATAATTATACAATATAGCTCTACCTGCCTTCAATGACTTCTGTGCATCGAGAATACGCTGATTGCTACTTCCACGAAATAATAAATCTGGATCTTTTAGTTCAAGCACAAAACGTCCATCAACAATAACATCAACCTCTGCTGCTAATGCTTTCTTGGCTTCGTCATGGAGTATCTCTTCAAATGTATAACCTGTATAGCACCAGATGTTTTTATTAAATTCATTGTGTATTCGACGAGCCAATTCTGTAAATGCTGAGGCTTGAAGCATGGGGTCACCACCACTAAAGGTTACGCCATGAGCATCGTCGAGTTTAATAACTTTCAGTATTTCATCAATATCGGTACGTACACCATTTTCAATATTCCACGATTGTGGATTATGACACCCTTTACAACCGTTGAGGCACCCTGCACAATAAACTGATGTGCGTATTCCGGGGCCATCAACGGTGGTGCTTTCTACTATTTTAAGTATTGAAATTTTAGGCATAGTAACAAGAAAGTTTAGTCATGTGTGACTCTATCTTTCAATTCTGCCAATTTTGCACTATTCCAACGATCTGTTGTTCCTACCAAATAACCTGTAATGCGTTGCAGTTTATCTATGTTCTGACCTCCACATTTCGGACATGCATCGATATTTGCATCAGCATTTTCATAACCACAATCCATACAACGATTTCGATTATGATTTACCGAACCATAGCCCAAATTATATTTGTCTATAAGATCAACAAAATTCATTACAGCATCAGGATTGTGTGTAGCGTCACCATCTATTTCTATGTAGAAAATATGACCGCCACCAGTTAATGCATGATATGGTGCTTCTACTTGCGCTTTATGATTGGCCGAACATTTATAATATACAGGAACGTGGTTCGAATTTGTATAGTATTCACGATCGGTAATACCTGGCAATATACCAAAACTCTTTTTGTCTTTCTTGGTAAACTTACCCGACAAGCCTTCTGCTGGTGTTGCTAACACACTATAGTTGTGTTGATATTTCTCACTATATTCAATAGCTCTATCGCGCATATGCGAAATAATCTCAATACCAAGTTTTTGAGCCTCTTCACTTTCGCCATGATGCTTACCGACAAGAGCTACAAGACACTCTGCCAATCCGATAAAACCGATACCTAATGTACCTTGATTGATAACACTCTCGATTGTATCTGATGGCTTTAGTTTTTCAGAACCGAGCCACAATGCCGACATAAGCAATGGAAATTGCTTTGCTTTCGCTGTTTTTTGGAAGTTAAAACGTTCATTGAGCTGCTTAGCTGCAATATCCATTATGTCATCAAGACGAGCAAAGAAATGCTTGATACGCTCTTCTTGATCGACATAACTCATACATTCAATAGCTATGCGCACAATGTTGACTGTGGTAAAAGAGATATTACCTCGACCTATCGATGTCTTAGGTCCAAAACGATTTTCAAATACACGTGTACGACAACCCATTGTTGCTACCTCATATTTGTAACGTTCTGGATCATCAGCACGCCAACTCTCATGCTGATTGAATGTAGCATCGAGGTTGAGGAAGTTAGGGAAGAAACGACGTGCCGAAACTTTGCATGCTAAAACAAAAAGATCGTAGTTACGGTCTTCGGGCAAATAACTTACACCGCGTTTCTTTTTCCATATCTGAATAGGGAATATGGCGGTTGAACCATTTCCAACTCCTTCGTATGTGCTTTTTAGTATCTCACGTATAATGCAACGACCTTCAGCCGATGTATCTGTACCATAATTAATTGAGCTAAATACAACCTGATTTCCACCTCGCGAATGAATAGTATTCATGTTGTGAATAAAGGCTTCCATCGACTGATGTACTCGACCAACAGTCTTATTTATCGCATGTTGTTTTAGTCTATCATCACCTGTCAGTCCATCGAGTTCGAGTGTGAGATAATCGTTGATAGGAGCATCGTAAAGACGACTCAAATCGGTACCATAAAGTTGCTCAAGTACCTTTACCTCTTCGATATAGCTTTTTCTAACAAATGGTGCCAAATAGAAATCAAATGCTGGGATAGCTTGACCACCATGCATCTCATTCTGAGCTGTTTCCATCGATATACAACCTAATATTGAGGCTGTTTCTATACGTTTAGCTGGACGACTTTCGCCATGACCTGCAAAGAATCCTTTTTCAAGTATTCTGTCGAGAGGATGTTGTACACAAGTAAGGCTCTTTGTTGGATAATAATCCTTATCGTGAATATGTATATAGTTTTGCGACACAGCCATACGAACATCTTCCGACAACAAAAAGTCATCAACAAAAGGCTTGGTGGTTTCTGATGCAAACTTCATCATCATACCAGCAGGCGTGTCGGCGTTCATATTAGCATTTTCGCGTGTAACATCGTTGCTCTTTGCTTCGATTATTTCAAGGAATATATCACGTGTTTTTGCTTTACGAGCTATATTACGCTGATTTCTATAAGCTATATAACGTTGAGCCACTTCTTTACGTGGGCTCTTCATTAATTCTATTTCTACACAATCTTGAATACTTTCTACAGTCATCTTATCCTTGCCCGATATTTCTATCTTATCAGCAATCTTGTAGATTAGGCTTTCATCCTCACCTTTTTCTGTATGAAGCATCGCACGACGTATTGCTGCACATATTTTTTCTTTGTTGAAGCCGACAACTCGGCCGTCGCGTTTAATGACTGTGGTTATCATGGTTTTCTTCTTGGTATTAACTTTTCATCATAATTGTTCACCACTCTGCAATAGTGACAATGCGAAAATATAAACTTTTTATAATGAAAAAAAGAAGTCGAACCACTCAAAAGTAGTCCGACTCGCGTCAATGCTTTGACAATATTGCTTGCTGACAATTTACTGACAAGCCTTAAATAAAATCAGTAAAAATTTGCTCTACCTATTGCATTTTTGCAACGTTAGAAAATACGTAAAAAATGCAAACTGACCTTTTATGGCACTTTATATCCAACCTCTGATTTTACTCTATTAATTAACCAATAATATGCGGATATGCACCATTAATTGCAATAAGTGTGTCAGTTTTTGCTTCGTTCTGAACATTGTTAACTACAACATCAATTCGACCTACATTTATACCGCCGAACCCCACTTGATTTATCACTACATTTTTACCATCCTTATTAGTAACAACAACAGGCTCAGGCAAGAACGTGTGCGAATGGCCTCCTAATATCATATCAATACCATTTGTTTGGGCTGCAACAACAACGTCGTCAACTTGTGTTTTCATGTCGTAACCTAAATGCGATAGTGCTATAACCATTTGACAATTTTGCTGAGAGCGTAAATAGTCGGCCGTTTGCTGAGCCACGACAATAGGGTCTGAATATGTTGTTCCTTGCAAATTAGCATCGGTTATAAGTCCGTTAACTTCTACACCAAGTCCGAATACACCTATACGTATGCCACATTTTGAGAAGACTTTATGTGGAACAACGATGCTACGTGCTCGCTGATGTATGAAGTTATAGTTGGTATTGATGAATGGGAAATTAGCCTCTTCCATACGATCGCACAATACATCGAGTCCATTATCGAATTCATGATTTCCGATTGTTACTGCATCGATACCCATCTGATTCATTAACGATATTTCAAGTTTTCCCTTGTAGAAATTGAAATATGGCGTACCCTGAAACATATCACCACATTCAAACACAAGAACTTCGTTACCTTCGTTTCTGACACTATCGATATAGGCTTTTCGTCGTGCATAACCACCCAAGTTAGGATACTTAGGATCATCGGCTGGGAATGGATCGATATGACTATGGACGTCGTTGGTGTGCAATATGGTCAGATGCCGAGGTGTTGCAACAGATGCAACATTTGAACTTTTAGCACCAATAGCAGCTTTTGCCCATTCAGAACTTCCTGCAGCTGTGCAAAGCATAAGTGCGCCTATCTTTTTTATAAAATCGCGTCGGTCTGTTCTCATAAGATAGTGTTATAAAATTACTCAACAACTGTTACACGTACATTGCCAGGATCGACCATATGACGTCCTTCTGCAACAAGTGCTTCAACATATTCAATTAACAAGTCACGAACCATTAGACCCGTATCGTACTGTGTTGTATTCTTCAACATTTTAAAACCGTCGCCACCAGCAGCTAAATAACTATTAGTAGCTATCAGATACTCCTTATCGTTTACTAAAGGTTCGCCATCAATAATAGCATCTTTAAGCATTCCACCACCAATGGTTATCTTTGCTCCACTAATTGGTTCGCCTCCTCGCTCAGCAACATGTTCAAACACTTGTCTTAGTTGCTCACCACTAAGTGTAATAACTACAAGTGTATTCTCGAATGGTGATATTTCAAATATGCTTTGTACTGTAACACTACCCTTATGTAGGGTTGCACGCAAACCGCCCGTATTCAAAAGACTCATAACAGGTTGTTGCCTACCAAGATTACTACATACTTTACGTGCTTCAGATAGTATAGCATCGGCAGCGAAACGTGATAGATTAGCCTCTGGGCGACGAGCCTCCATCACTTCATCGCACTGACCTATAACACGACACATTTGCTTATTCATATCTGCACGATAAAATGAAATAACACTATCGGTTGCAGCATCTAATGTACCATCCATCTTAACCAGTGTTGTTGAAGCAATGGTTGTAGTAGGAACAACATTATGGCATTGACAGGCCGATAGTATCAGCACTGAGCCACATACGCCTATTATATATCGGAGTATTGAAATTTTAGCTTTCATTTATTGTTTCTATTTAAGATGTTTATCGAGCCAACGGAAGAATTCGCGATGCCACAATATACTATTTTGCGGACGCTGTACCCAATGACATTCATCAGGAAAATAAAGAAACTTGGCCTCAATGCCTTTTATAATAGCTGTATTGAATGCAGCCATACCTTGTGTATATGGTATGCGAAAATCCTTTTCACCATGTATAACCATAATTGGCGTATCCCAATTATTAACAAATAAGTGAGGTGAATTTGCATAACTTGACATAGCTGCTGCATTATCTTTATCCCATGGCGCACCCTTCATATCCCAATTAACAAAGAACATCTCTTCGGTGGTTGGATACATTTGCTCAAAGTTGAATATTCCACAATGTGCAATAAATGCCTTAAATCGCTTTTCATGATGACCAGCCAACCAATAAATTGAGAATCCGCCATAACTTGCACCTACAGCCCCCAAACGATCAGCATCGATATATGGTTCAGCAGATACATTATCAATAGCTGCAAGATAGTCTTTCATATTCTGCCCACCATAGTCACCGCTTATTTGTTCGTTCCATTCACGACCAAACCCAGGTAATCCACGACGATTAGGAGCTACTACAACATATCCGTTGGCTGCCATAAGTTCAAAGTTCCAACGAGTACTCCAAAACTGACTAACAGTGCTTTGCGGACCACCTTGACAATAAAGTAATGCTGGATATTTCTTGTTTTTATCGAAGTGTGGTGGATAGATAACCCACACCAACATTTGTTTACCATCAGTTGTTGGCACCCAACGTTCTTCAACGTTACCCATTTCGATATTTGCCAAAACTTCAGTATTAACATTCGACAAATTACATGCTTTACCTGTTTGCTTATCAATGGTATAAATTTCGCTTGGGGCTTTCATGCTCATACGCGAAGCTATCAAGCACTCACCTGCATCTGCTACCGAAGTATAATCGCATACATCGGTAGTTAGTTGTGTTAATGTACCATCAGCAAGCGTTATATTAAATATCTGATCTTTAGCCTTATCATCGATAATGACCCATACGCTCTTTCCGTCCGACGAGAGTGTAAATGCATCAACATTATTTTCGGTAGCATGACTCAGCTCACGTTTTTCGTTTGTTGCTAAGTTCATTATCATCAAGCGATTTTTATCTGCTTCGTAACCGTCATGTTCCATACTCTGCCACAACATATACTGTCCGTCAGGCGTAAACTGAGGATTAATGTCATAACCCATATTACCTTCGGTGAGATTACGAGTATGAGCTGTTTGTATGTCGTAGAGGTAAATATCTGAATTAGTACTAAAAGCCGCTTCTTTGCCAACTTTCTTTTTACATGTGTATGCTATGCTTCGCCCATCAGGTGTCCAACTTATTTGCTCAATACCTCCCATAGGCATCAGTGGTGAATGATATCGCTCACCTTCCATTATATCGATAGGCTCACCTTCTTGCACTCCATTTTTCAGTTTCAAGAAGAGCACATGACTATACGAATAGTCGGCCCACTGATTCCAATGACGATACATCAAGTCCGTTTCGATGCGAGCATTAGCTTTGGGAAGGTCGGGATATATATCGTTAACTGTTTGATCAAGTTTTATTCTTTTAGTAACAAGAAGTTTTTGACCATCGGGAGAGAACTGATATGCCTCAACACCGCCTTCTATGTTGGTTACTTGTTTTTTTTCAGAACCATCGGGTTTAATAGTCCACACTTGTGGGTCGGTATTGCGTGCGGCTAAATAGGCTATACATCCATCAGATGTCCACTCTACTTGATATTCATTCTCTTTAGTATCTGTAAGACGAGTTACCTTGCCTCCTTGTATTGGCATAACATATATGTCGGCATAGTTTTTATCTTCAGCTATGTCGGTATAAGTTATGGTAAATGCAATATTTTTCTTATCTGGCGAAAGTGTAGCGCTACCTACTCTGCCGAGTTTCCACATTGTTTCGGGAGTAAGTACAGAATCTGTGATAGCCGATGTGCTGAATGGATTTTTCACGTCGTTGCATGTTTGTTGGTTGCAGCTTGCTACTATCAAAACGACAGAGAGCGACAATGCCAATCTCGTTGTTGTCTTTTTCATGTTGTCTGACTTATATATCGCTATTTTAAAAGAGAAAAACGCCACACTCGTACTTTCATGAAGACGATTGCAGCGTTTTATCTTTTTTTTGCGATTATTGTCTCGTTGTTGATATGGGAATAGTTATTCTCACACAATCAACGAAATAGAATTAGAGTTTATTAATTTCCTCTGCTATTGCCGATACCTCTTTTACGAAGTCATCGTCAAATTTTTTGAAGTAAGCCTTTACAGCCTTCTTATCATTCTTCTTGTCGATGTGGTTAACACGAGCAATGAATTCGCTCTTGATACCTGCAGCCTTAACTATGAGTTCAGCTACTTTATCGTTATCAGTAGCCTCAACAGCGCTTTTGTAGTAAAGTGTAGTTATAAGGTCGTCGGTCCAATATGCCACGCCCTTCTTGAGTGTTCTCTTGTTGGCCATATTTGTTAATTTTTACGAGATTATTCTCGGCAAATATATAAATTTATTCTTACGATTTACTATTCGGCAATTTACAATTTTACAATTGCTAACTATCCTCACTGTCAATCGGCATTAGAATGGGTACATATTGAAATTACCCTCTTGTGAACCATTATAAATTTGGAACTTCTGCTCCGAACGGTATTCAATTGCGTGCAATGCCTTAAGGTTGGTACTATAGATCCATGCATCATAATCGGGTAATTTACGCGACATGAAATATGTAACCTCTTTGTACAAATCCTCAAGTTGGCGGCGTCCCTCTTCTTGCACATAAGGTGGCACTGTTATTATAACACCATCCTCGGTCATGCGTTCAAGCTCGCGCACGCCTTTACGCTGTATACGCACATCATTGTTAAGACTCATTTCAAGAGTCGATAGCTTTGCTATATCAAGCGAATCAGAATCAATGTCGGAACCAAAAATACGCAAACGACAAGTGTTTTGTACACTTTTTGCCTCTTCCAATAATTCCTTCCAAACATTGTGGTCAAAATTAGCCCAGTTCACAAAACCAAATGGCTCTTTTCGATATATGTTTGGTGCTATATTACGAGCTTTCATAGCGGCTTCTATACATATAGTACCAGTGCCACACATTGGATCGACAAGTGTCATTTCAGGCTTCCAACCAGACAATTCGACGAGTGCCGCAGCCAACACCTCATTGGTAGCATATTGCGACTGTCCTTGCCTATAACCACGACGATTGAGCGATGTACCACTTGCATCGAGCGAAACACTAATCTGCTCATCTGTAGCGTGTATGTTGAGCATTATGTCTGGATATTCTGTATCGACATAAGGACGTGATCCTAATGCTTCACGAATCTCATCGACGATAGCATCTTTGGCTTTTTGTGCAAGAAAATGTGAATCGGGAAATATTGACGAGAATGTAATATGGTCTAACATTATCGTCTTGTCGGGCGTGATTATCTTGTGCCATTCATAGTTATGCACTGCATCGTATAACTCTTTGTCGTTTGTAGCTGTGGTTTCAACAACTGGCACGAGTACTCGCAATGCGAACCTACTCCATAGGTTGATTTTGTACAATGTGCGATAATCAGGAATTTCACAACTAACAGCCCGTCGCTGTTCGCTAATGTTGGTAGCTCCTAATTGCTCAAGCTCTTTGCTGAGCAGTGCTTCCGCTCCGTAGAGGGTCTTAACAATAAGTTTCACTTGTTATCTAAAGTTTTTTGCGTTGGCAAAAGTAGAAATAATATCAACAAGAGCCAATAAAACTAAGCACATTTAACAGCCAAGAAATGACAATTAATCTTAAATACCGTTCACAATATCAGCATTATGCGCCAATAATCAATCTTCGATACCAAAAAGCAAGAACACTAATGGTGCATTCCAATTGATGGCTATTTCGTTTGTAGAATAGCTACAAAGTATGTCGGCATACGATTTAGCTGGATAAGTGCTTCGTACAACAGTATCAGGTGCGCAATCGTTCATAACGATAACATTTGGCCCACCGCACAAAAAACCAGGTACTGGTGCAGCCACTGTGTCGGCAGCTGATATACGATGGTGAATGTTGAGTGGTGGATTTTCGCCAAATCCTGTAACAAAGCATCGACCAACAGCATTGCGTCCAAATATGTAGTGTATATCGTCGAGCGCAGAATTGAAGTATTTGCGTTCATTTGTTATCTTATAGGCTATAAGTTTAAGCATACCAATATTTGCAACTGTTGAATTGCTTCCCCAATCGTAGAACGACATTGATGTGCATATTGGCGATATGTTAGCTTGTGTCACTAAGCTATCTGCGAGTGCAAATAATTCACCTTTCGCCATTAAATCGTTAGGTGTTTTTCCTTCAGCTACCATTGAATAATAGCCCAATGCGCCAACATTACCCCATGAAGGAACCGACAGACGTAATGGTTTATTAGTTTCTATGCGTGATACATAACGGTCATCGTCTGTAGCAAGCCACATTTCACACGATGCCCAAAACCATTCATCACTAAGCAGCATATCGCCATATTCACCAGTCGACACATCTTCTGGGTTACGGAATTTAACATCGGGATGAGCTAAAGCCCAAGCATATGCATACTTAGCTGCAGCCAAACAGCTATCTGCCAAATCTTTATGTTCGTCAGCATTATCATACTTAGTTATGTTGCGAGCTGCATAAGCCATAGTTGCTGCGAAATCGAGTGTTGCTGCAGTACCCTTTGCAACTACATAGCGTTGCGATGTACACTCATCTGGCATCTTAAACGACTCAAAGGCAAGTGTTGTAAGTTTATGATAAACACCTCCATCATTCGGGTCTTGCATGGTGAGCATCCAACGCAAATTGTAAAGAGCTTCGTCTAAAATATCAGGAATGACATTACCTGTTTCGGGTATGTCGGTGTGCACTCTAACCGATGTGCGTTCGAACATTGTTGAAGCAAGGAGTAATGTATAAGTCGATATTCCACTATTAACCACATATTTATTATAATCGCCAGCATCGTACCAACCCATAGGCGAACTTATTATAGTACCTTCGGGACGAGCTATTGAGGCTGCTGATTTATGCACCATAACGCAGGTATCGGGGTGTCCTGCTTTTCGAGCCCATTTACCGCCATAACGCTCCTCGATAGCCATACCTGATCTATTGTAGTAAAAAGCTTTAAGAGCGGCAGTTGCTACATCGGAATAGACATCATCACTAATATTAATAGGGAATGAAGACAACGTATCGTCAACAATAAGAGTGTATTGACCTACTCGGGTTATCTTTGAGAAATCGATTTTACGATATTTTTCTCCTGCCTCTGCATAGTATTGTGAAGCATCTGGGCGACCTTCGAGCACTTTATTACCCTCGCTATCAATCACAACAAATTTACGCACATCAGAACCAACCAATGCTATTTTTGGTGATTGAGGCAGATAACCACATTGGTCGATGAGAATTTCGCTTGTTATTCTTCCGTGTTCTACACTACTACAAGCTAAAAGAAGTGCTGACATTGATGTTGCTAATGCAACGATAGTTTTTTTTTTCATAGTGAATATGTTTGTGATTTTGTTCTGCTTAACCTATAAAAATATCATTTCCTATTCTTCCGATACTCGGTCAATACACCTTCGGCAATCCACTGCGCCAACGCCTCTCTGTTCGACGACTTGATAAAACGTTCTTGGTCCTTACTATTCTGTATATTACCAAGTTCAAGAAAGACTGCAGGCGGATTCGATTCCTTGAGCACATACAAATTGCGCTCGCTAACAGTACCTGAAAAACCTCTGTTGGGTTGATATTTTTTGTATTTCTCTTCAAACTTATCACGCAGTGTCTGAGCCAATCGTTCTCCTTTCACACTTTTTGTGAAGTGGTAGAAAAAAACATCGATACGTTCTTTTTCGCTTCGGCTATCGAGATGAAGAAATATCGACCGGCAATAACCAGTACGTTCTTTTGCATACAACTCATTGATAGCTACACACCGTTGGCGTAAGCGCTGTATTTGATCGAGCGGAATGGTTTGTCCCACACACGTTTCATGGTTGTCGTAGTCAAGATAAGCATCGTCACGAATACCATCGTCGGAATCTTGAATGATGATATGCACCGTAGCATCCCAAGCCATTAGTTGACGGGCTAACCGCAACATTATATCATAAGCATACTCATCTTCGCAAAGGTCGTGCCCATTGAGTTTACCCATAGCCCCTGGGTCTGGACCGCCATGACCACTAACGAGATAAAAAGTTGCACCTTTTAAATTGTGGTTAACAACCTTAACGCTCTTATATTTTTCACCAAACAATGGTTCGATTACTGTGTCGGCTGGCTTTTGCGGTATAATGTATTTCACCCCAAGAAGCAACGTATTATCCTTACCTAGTTTATCTTTATTTAGCTTCACAAATTCTGCTTTAAAAACAGATGGATCGAGTCCGTTACGCAATAATAATGCTCCGATGCCCTCACCTACTTGTGGTGTGTCAATTTTTATAGAATCTGTTTGTCCAAATACTGATAGAGATATTAATAATGATAATATGACAGTTATAATCCGATTCAACGATTGTTAGTGCTTAAAATTTTGGTGCAAAGATAAAAAATAATTGCAACCCAAGTTTAGCAATGTCTTTAATTACATTATCTACATTCCATATTCTTACCAACAAGAAGCATATACAACAGCCAAAGAGAGGTAGCATGCTACCTCTCTTTGGATACAAATATTAAAAATATATCATTTTTTATCCACTTGCCGCCAAAATAGGTCTTCGATAATACCATCGGCTAATCCCGTAGATGGAACTTCTATCGATTTGGCTTGCAACGCATCGGCAATCATTAAGAATATACTTGCAGCTGGCACAATGGCATCGGCACGGTCTGGTTTGAGTCCAAAATTTTCCACACGTTGTTCTATCGTCAAAGCGCTAAGTTCATCATAGAGTCGGCGCAATGCCTCTGGACGCATCTTTTGTCCTACAATATCGCGTTCGTCGGCCATACCAAACAATTTACTAATATTGCCGCCTGCACCTACAATTGTCAAATTTCGATGCTCGATAGCAATAATCTCCATATCGTGAACCAATTCTTCTATCACTCCATCAGCAACAGCACCGCTTAATATTCGCACTGTACCTATTGGATATGATTTCGACGATACTAATTTACCATCACAGACCAAACTAACCTCAGTACTACCACCGCCAACATCAACATATATCAAGTCTTTGGTATCGGTACGATTGGTATGCATTGCGCACACTATCGCGGCTTCGACAATGCCAGGTATCACATCAATATCAACATCGATTGATTTATGTATCATATCGACAACTTCGCGACAATTTGCAGCTTCGCGCATTGCAGCTGTGGCACAAGCTCTGAAGTTCTTTTTTTTCACTCCATACACTTTAGTAACAATAACGAAAGCACGTATAAGCTCTCTCAAATCGAGCATTTTACGCTCTGATATTTTACCAATAGTGAACACATCTTGCCCCAAACGCAATGGCACACGCAAAGTAACAACCTTGCTAAATCGCCCTTGCTGTGCCGATTCGAGCCTCTTGATTAGTAATCGAACTGCATTCGAACCTATATCGATAGCTGCATAATGAACATAATCCATTAGTTGTTCTTATTTTACCAAAAAATCCATCATCTTAGTGTTGCCTATGTAGGCTTGTAGTCGGTCGCCTTCGTGTACTGGTCCCACTCCTACAGGAGTACCAGTGTAAATAAGATCGCCCATTTTAAGCGTAAAGAACTGCGACACGTAGGCTATTATCTCATCGACACTAAAAAGCATATTGGCTGTATTACCTATTTGTTTAGTTATGCCATTAACATCGAGATGAAAATCAATGTTGTTTATATCGCCACCAGCGTCTGAAAGTGGAATAAACTCTGATATAGCTGCTGCTTGGTCAAATCCTTTGGATATTTCCCATGGCATACCTGCAGCCATTAGTTTTCGTTGCAAATCACGTGCAGTAAAATCAATACCAATACCAACTTCGCTATAGTATCTATGAGCAAATTTACGATTAATAGCTCTGCCAAGTCGGTTTATTTTTACTACTATTTCTGTTTCGTAGTGAAATTCAGAAGCAAAATCAGGTATATAAAATGGAGTATTAACGCGCAATATCGACGAGTCGGGTTTCATAAAGATAATAGGTTGCTCTGGACGTTGAGTATTATTACCATGCAACTCATCGATATGCTCGGCATAGTTCATTCCGACACAAATAATCTTCATAATCCTATGTATCTATTTTTTATATGACGATAATTTGATTTGTGTCAGCACATGCTTTGTATCTTCTGGAAAATCGCTCTTCATCATCCAATCGTAATAACCGAGATCTTCGTTGAATACATCAATAACTCGCTTGTTGATATGCTTACCAAATGTAAATATTTCTTCACCTTTATCGTTATAACCTATTCGACCTGCATAGTCGGCGGTTTTCTTCATTGTTGTATATTCAGCCAAAAAATCAATATCGTTTTGTAAGTCGGGATATCGATCGAGTTGCGCTTTGAGCACTTCATATGTTGCTCGTATATCGGCTTCGGCAGCATGTGCACCTTCGAGGTCTTTGCCGCAGTAGAATTTGTATGCTGCAACAAGAGTGCGTTGTTCTTTTTTGTAAAATATGTTCTGCACATCAATAAACTTACGCTTACGAAAATCGATTTCAACCTTGGCACGCGAAAACTCTTCGGCCAAAAGTGGCAAGTCGAACTTGTTTGAGTTATAACCACCTATATCACACCCTTCCATTATTGAAGCTATCTGTGATGCTATATCGCGAAACTTGGGCTTTTGTGCCACATCTTCATCGTGAATACCATGCACTGCTGTGCTCTGCTCTGGAATGTGCATTTCTGGATTGACACGAAAAGTATGCACCTCTTCATGTTCGTCGGGGTATACTTTCAGTATCGATATTTCTACAATACGGTCTTTCGATGGATTAACTCCAGTTGTTTCTAGATCGAAAAATACGATCGGACGTTTCAGATTGAGTTTCATTTGTTGTTTATTGTTTTGCGTGCTAACTATTTACTTTGGTTCAAGCACTATAACCTTTTCAATAGGCACTTGCGGATTATAATATTTTTCTGCTATTGTTATTGTTTCTTTATATGCTTTTGTTTTATCTGTTTCGATTGTCAGAGTGTACGTTCCTGGATCGAGAGCGAGAATGAATGTTGAATTTGACATTTTCATCTTCACAGCTGCCACCACTTCACCATCTGAATTTGTAACCTCAATAACAGGTTGTTCACGCAGTGGCATTGGTTTTGGCTTAGCTTTTATACTAACGGCACACTTCATTAGTGCGCTATTAGGCAACACTTCATCGAACACAGCAGCGTAAATATCACGACCGCCAAAACCACCCTCTCTTATGGCCGATATATAGGCATAACGTTTGTCGGGTGTGTACGATATTGTTAGGTTGTCGTATGTATCGTTGAGCGGATACTTGAGTTGCACAGGTTCACCCCATTCACCAGTTGTTACATTGAGGTCAGAATAGTAAATATCGTAGCCTCCCATAGTTCCTGGACGGTCTGAAGCAAAGTACAAACGCTTACCATCAGATGTTATATTGGGGTAGTTTTCGTCATAATCAACCAAATTCACATTCCCTGGCAGCGGACGTGGTTCGCACCACTGACCATTAAATTGTATGGAATAAAAGAGGTCGAGTTTACCATTTTCACATGTTCCTGCAAATATAAGCGTATCGCCACCCAAACTACGAGTTGCTCCCACTTCATGACCGAGCATATCAATTGGAGTTCCGAAGTGAAGTCCATCACTCATTCGTCCATTACCATTATACTTTTCACTTTCATAAATAGCAAACTCGCCATCGCGATTAGAGCTAAATAAAATACCATTGGGTGACAAACCAACTACATATTCATCGTACAGTGTGTTGACCATGCCAGTAACAGGCTTACCTTTGCTCCACATTAGTCCGTGACTCTCACTCACTTTTATATTGAAATAGTTCATCACCATCATTGAGTTATACTTATCATCAGACGAATAGACAAGTGTAGAACAATGATTCATTATAAATGGATTTATTTCAGAAAAAGGAGTATTGATATTTTCGCCCATATTGACAAGTACACATTTCAATGTATCTTTCATCATGCTACGAGCTGAGCGTATCCAATCACGCAACACATCGGCCTTTTTGCTATCAGAACCTGTGGCTGATGTGTAACGACTGAGAAAATTCTCTGCTTCGTTAAACTTATGTGCATAAAAATAGGCTTGAGCTGCCATATATTTAGCTTCGGTATCGTCGGTTGTATCAACACTCAAATATCTGTCGATAAAACTACATGCATTGCTTCGCACTGTTTCATCGTTCAAAATAGTTTCAGCAATGCGACGCAAAAGACGGGCATCGTTGGGTTTGCGAGTATAAGCTTTCATATATTCGACGAGTGCTTTCTGATAGCATTCAGCATCGAAAAAAAGATCACCTCGCTGGTCGATAGGTGTAGATTCTTGAGCAGTCGATAGCACTGGGCAGAGCATTGCAATTACTGCCATATACTTTCTGATTGTCATTTTCATAGGTTTTTCGGTGGTTACAAAATAAATGTTTATAATCCGAACCGCCAAATTAATAGCTAATATTTCGGTAGAAGTAGTATGTGCTTAATAAGCCAATTTTTACTTACTATGTCCTATTACGAGCTATGTGTAAATTTTATTCACTATATTTGCCTTTAATTTCGCTTTTTTTGAAAAAAATGTCGATTAAGAAGATAAATATACCTAAGCCATCGGGCAAGCAGCTGACTATAGCCATAGTAATAGCAGCTATTTTATTGAGTTTGGGCATTGGCGCACTTAGTTATCTACGTAGGTCGGTTATCGATTTAAAAGATAAGAACGATGTTATACTCTACATACCAACAGGAGCTACATTCAGCGATGTTTGTCAGCTTCTTGAACTCGATGGATGGCTTTGTGACAAAGAACAATTTATGTTCATAGCACAATTGAAGCATTATCCATCGCATATCAAAGCTGGTCGATACAAAGTGCGCAATCATATGTCGGCCATCGACCTTATTAATATGTTACGTAGTGGCAATCAACAACCCGTCAACGTAACGTTTAACAACCTACGCACCATTGAACAATTGGCTGGTGTAGCTGCACGCAATTTAGAGTGTGACTCGGCACAGTTATTAGAATCTATGACCAATGATACCTTGATAAATCAATACGGATTTACCAAAGCCACATTACCTGCAATGTTCTTGCCCAACACATACCAATTTATGTGGAATACCAATGGCGAGAAATGGATGGAGCGAATGCATCATGAGTACGAGCGTTTTTGGACTGCCGAACGCATCTACAAAGCCGACTCACTCGAACTTACACCTATTGAAGTATCTACAATAGCCTCGATAATAGAGGAAGAGACAAACAAAATTGATGAACTACCAATCATAGCAGGTATCTACATCAACCGACTGCGTAGAGGCATGCCATTACAAGCTTGTCCGACATTAAAATACGCCTTAGGCGACTTCACACTACGACGCATACTAAAAAAAGACCAAGAAGTAGAGTCGCCATACAACACCTACAAATATGCGGGTTTACCTCCAGGGCCCATTCGCATACCATCAACAACAGCCATTGATGCTGTGCTCAACGCAACCGACCATGAATATATTTTCATGTGCGCCCGACCTGATGGTTCTGGAAGACACAACTTTGCGCGCACCAACGCTGAACATGCACGCAATGCAGCTATCTATCAGCAAGAATTAAACAAACGCAAGATTTACAGGTAGAAACACTATTATGACAAAAACCGAAAAACCAATACTAAGCCCAAGTGGCAACATTATAGAATTGCGCGGTGTAACCGTAATGCAAGAAGAAAATATAGTACTGCGCGACGTCAATATTGACATAAGTAAAGGCGAATTCGTTTACCTCATAGGCAAAGTAGGTAGTGGAAAATCGAGTTTGCTCAAAACTCTATACTCAGACCTTCCATTCAATGGTGAAGATAGCTTTGTTGTTGGCTACGACCTTGCCCTTATCAAAGAAAAAGATGTGCCATTTTTGCGTCGCAGAATGGGCATTGTATTCCAAGATTTTCAACTACTCGCCGACCGCACAGTATACGACAACCTAACATTTGTGCTACGTGCCACAGGTTGGAAGAATAAAAACGAAGCCGACCGTCGCATACGCGAAGTATTATCGCAAGTAGACATGGTACACAAAGGCTACAAACTACCACACCAACTATCGGGTGGCGAGCAACAACGTGTAGCCATTGCTCGTGCTCTACTCAACAACCCCGATCTTATATTGGCCGACGAGCCCACTGGCAACCTTGACCCCGACACTACTGATGCACTAATGCAACTTCTTTTGCAAATAAACAAAGAAGGGCATACCATAGTAATGGCAACTCACAACTATAACGTCATTCGAAACTTCCCAGCTCGCACACTCAAATGTGAAAATTCAATGGTGACAGAACACCGTGATGAGCCTTTCGAATTCGACTTTATGAACTGAGCACACTCATAGCTAAAATGCAAACAACAAACAACATCGCAAATATAGCGATGGCGAAAACTGCGCCCGTACACACCAACGAAAAACATTGGTATGCTGTCTATACACGTAGTCGATGCGAAAAAAAAATGCTCGACGAACTTATCAATGCAGGCATCGAGGCATATGTTCCACTCCGTTTCGAAATACACAAATGGTCAGACCGCAACAAAAGAGTTGACGTACCTGTCATTAACTCATATTGTTTTGTACACATAGACTACGACAACGACCGCTATAAAATATATAAGGCATATGGCTTTGTTGCTTTTGTAATGCATGCTCGCAAACCAGTCATCATACCCAATAGCGAAATGGATGCTATGAAACAAGCCGTAGATAGCAAATTGGCCATTGAAGTTGAAAACCACTTACTACGCGAAGGCAAGAGAGTTCGTGTGATAAGCGGACCAATAAAAGGCGCTATTGGTATCGTAGAAAGTTTGTCAGACAAAAATGTTAGAATACTATTATCTACGGTAGGCATAACACTAACAGTCAAACTATCAGAAGAAATGATGTTTGAAGAAATTGACACAGAAGAATAAAACAATACAAAAGCGACCAATTTTCAACACCTACTAAAAGTTTCCAAAGAGATTTCAAACAAAAGTATCGGCACACAAACAATTGACTAAAATAATTTTTAAGATTTATTTGCCTTTGGTTACAGATATAATTAATTTTGTGCCACATTTAAAAACAACCGCAACATGAAGGTAACCAAATTATCGGCAGGTCATGTCGGCAACAATGAGGCTTTTGTGTATGAACTAACGTCGGACAACGGCACAAGTGTAAAGCTCACCAACATAGGAGCAACAATAACAAGCATACGCACAGCCGACAAAGACGGCAAAATAGGCGAAATAGCCTTGGGTTTCGATGACCCCAAACAATATCTTGACCCCACATATTTGGCCGATTCATTCTTCTTCGGCGCAACAGTAGGTCGGTATGCTAACAGAATTGCAGAGGGCAAATTTACTCTCGATGGCAAAACATACGAACTTGAAGTAAACAATGGTCCGAACCATTTGCATGGTGGTACGGGATCGTTCAATACAAAATTTTGGAACTCAGAAGAGTTTGAAAGCGACACACGTGTTGGCGTCAAGATGAGTTATGTAAGCCCCAATATGGAAAATGGGTACCCTGGTGAGCTAACAGTAACTGTTGTATTCACATTAACCAACGACAACAAACTTCAGATAAATTATCAGGCTAAAACTGATAAGCCAACCATTCTGAACCTAACAAACCATAGCTATTTCAACCTCAGAGGTGAAGGCGACGTGTTTGACACACAAGTGTTGATGCACGCAAGTTGCTACACCCCAAAAGATGAAACCAACATACCTTATGGTGAAATAGAAACAGTAAAAGGTACCCCACTCGACTTTACCCTTGAACACTCAATTGGAGAACGTGTTCACATGTTTGAAGACGGTTACGACCACAACTACGTAATAGATGGCAACGCTGGCGACTTACGCTTAGCCGCAGAAGCATATGACCCTACAAGTGGACGTACACTTTCGTTCTTTACCACTGAACCTGGTTTCCAATTCTACACAGCTTATTATTTGAACGGCAGATACAGCCGCGGCCCTCTTAAATTCAATCAATTCACAGGCTTCTGTTTTGAAGCACAACACTATCCTGATTCACCAAACAAGAAGCAGTTCCCTAACGTAGTTCTGCGTCCAGGTGAGACATACACACAAACAACTGTGTATCAATTTGGCACAAAGTAGAGAAAATTAATGTTTTTTAGTGTCCCCAAACAGCGTTGCACGCAGTTTGGGGACTTTTTTTACCTCTTTATCGTTCGTAATTCATCATTTCGTAGTTAACTTTGCAGCGTTTTTCGCAGAATAAGAAACAACCTGACTATCATGGCAAAAGAATTAAAAGAGATGACAAGCCGTGCCGAAAACTACTCGCAGTGGTACAACGACCTTGTTGTTAAGGCCGACCTTGCTGAGCAATC
>JBGUYH010000077.1:0-7083 GCA_045118595.1 Bacteroidales bacterium
CCGATGAACTATTTCTTAGCATACGTACGGTTGAAAGCCATAAAAATCATATAATGCAAAAACTTAATCTGAAAACAACGGTTGATATGATTAAGTTTGGTATAAGAAATAATCTGATAGAATTGTAGATAATTATAAATGTTGTTGGGCGGACATTCGTGGCTTGCTCATTTAATGTTTGTATGTAAAAAGGCTATGGTGTTATGATGTAATTGTGCGTAGTCTCTTGTTACCAATCATTCATACGATACGTGTGTTAGTACACGTCGATAGACAGAGAATATTTTCGATTTAGACACGAAACCAACATATTGTCTGTTATCTACAACAGGCAAGTTCCATGCTTGTGTTTTCTCAAATTTGTCCATCACTTGTTCCATTGTATCGTTGATGCTAATAAAATCGGGTGGAATCATCATCACCTCGCGCACAGTCATAGTGTTGTAGCGATCTTTATCGAACATAATATGTCGAATGTCGTTGAGCAAAACGACACCAATCATCTCATTTTTATTATTGATAACAGGGAATAAGTTACGTTCTGATTTGGCAATGGCTTGTACCAAACTACCGAATGTGTCATCGGCATTTACCACGGTAAAGTCGGTTTCGATAACTCGGTTGAGTCGCATGAGCGTCAGCACCGTTTTATCGCGTTCGTGTGTTAGCAATTCGCCTTTTTCGGCAAGTGGTTTGGTGTAGATGCTGTGTTCTTCAAAGAGTCCGATGGTGAGGTATGATATGGTTGATGTGAGCATCAGTGGCATTAATAATTGGTATCCGTTGGTTATTTCTGCAATAAGAAATATCGAAGTAAGCGGTGCGTGCATCACGCCAGCCATCACGCCAGCCATGCCAACAAGTGTAAAGTTGGTAAGTGGTATATTAAACACGCCAATACTATTGTTAAGTAGCGCAAAGAAATATCCGGCAACTCCACCTAAGAAAAGGCTCGGAGCAAATGTACCTCCCACTCCGCCTGCTGTTGTGGTGAGTGATGTAGCTATGGTTTTGAACAGGATGACGCCCGCAGCGAAGAGTAAAAGCGATAAGTTGCTATCGCCTAATAGTGAAAAAGGAGAGCCATTGTTGATGTTTGCACCATTGTTGCGTAATAGTTCAGATATAGTAGAATATCCTTCGCCATAGAGTGGTGGAAATAGGAAAATGAGCAATCCGAGCATTGTGCTGCCAAATATCCATTTTATGTATGGATTTTTTATTTGTCCCATTCTTTTCTCACAAAACCAAGTACCGCGTGTGAACATAAGCGACACAAAACCTGTGAATATGCCCAAAGTGATGTAGAATGGTATGTCGTGCATTTTGAATGGCATTATAGCCAACATGCTAAACTCAACATCGAAGCCTAGAAAGTAGAATGTGATAGATGTGGCTGTGATGGCCGAAACAAGCAGAGGAACTATGGAGGCTAATGTTAGGTTGAGCATCAATATTTCGAGCGTAAAAATCATTCCTGCAATGGGGGCTTTGAATGCACCCGCTATGCCGCCAGCTGCGCCACATGCTACAAGCAAGGTTATGGTTTTGTAATCCATGCGGAAGAGCTTTCCTATGTTAGAACCCAAACCTGCTCCTGTGAGTGCAATAGGCGCTTCGGCACCTACCGAACCACCAAAACCAATGGTGAACGATGATGCAACAATAGATGAATAGGCATGATGCTTGCGTATGTTGCTATTGTTTTGCGAAATGGCATATAGTATCTTGGTTATTCCGTGTCCTAAATTATCTTTTACAAAATAACGTACATAGAGCATTGTTATTAGAATGCCAATTGCCGGACTAGCTAAGAGCAAGAGGTTATAATCGTCGTGTGCAAAGTTGTCTACCACAAACTGCTTAACAAAGTAGATGGAATATTTAAGCACAACGGCAGCTAATCCACTACATATGCCCACGAAGAAACTTAGGATGATGACAAAATAGCGCTGACCAATTAAATCCATTTGCCAGCTGCCATATTTGGTTGAGACTTTCCGTATGAATGCCCAGAATTTTTCCATATCGACAAAAATACCTTATTGTGTGAAAACAACAATCGGTGTAGTGTTAAATTTAGTTACCAATTGTACGAAGGTTTCATTGTGTAGTTTTATGTGAGAATTATAGATTTGTATGATATAAATGTAAAATGTATAGTAATATGACAAATCAAAATATTGAACTAAACCCATTTAGCAGGCATTGGGCATTGCTTAAAAACTCATTATTCTCAAAAATGAAATTGTCGATTACGTATTTTGTGACCATACTTCTAATAATGTTAGTGATGGATTAGTTCTCTATAATCCATAACTCTATTTTTATTGCATAAAAGACTTATATGAAGTGATTATTGTTGGTTTGGAGACCCTTATTAGGTAAATGAGTATTCTAGAAAATTTACTAAATTTGTATAGAAATATAAAAATCCATGAATAGTTGCAACGTGGCGGCTTTATCGTCCCCAAGGTGAACAATGATTTAAAGCCAAAATGTTTAAATGGTTTGGGCGGCAATATGCATATTTTTGGCGTCAATGTTTTGCGTAATACCGTTGATTTTGCTTCTTATGTGGCTGAGATGAGGCAAGTGGAGAATGGATTAGTCAACAATATTGACCAATCAACAAATCACAACATTTATGCTTAAATGTCGATCCCTTAAACTGTTATTATTTATATTACTGTTTTTTTGTGTTCTAAATTATCAATTTTCAGAAGAGTATACGTTCAACATGAATAGCGTTATGAATGGCAATATTGTCACGACAAAAGCAAAAAATTATCTTTGTGCGCAATAGTAATTCAAATTGATATGATAAAAAAGTGTCTCGTCCTATTGTTGTTACTGTCTCTTATGTCTTGTAAGCATTCGCGTACAGTTAGTTTACTTGGTATGGCAGATGTCGATCTTGATAGTATTCAGCATCGACGTTTATTGCGTATAGTAACCGATTATAACTCTGTTGATTATTTTGTGTGCAAAGATGTGTCGGTTGGATTGCAATATGAATTGTGTAGTGAATATGCCAAACACATAGGTGCCGAACTTGAAATAACTGTATCGAACGATCACGAACATAATGTTGAACTGCTTAACAGTGGCAAGGTCGACATTATAGCCACAACGCTTATTGCTGACACAGTGGGTGAAGATCGGATAGCTTTTACACAGCCTTATGCGCAGAGTAAGGTAGTGTTGGTTCAGAGAACTGAGGATAACTTAATACACTCCGATAGTTTGTCAGCATTAGCCTCTGATACAATAAGTTTTTTGGCAGGTTCGTTCTACGAAACTATAATATCCAACATCAACGACACGGCTTCGTTTGCCAATATTGTGCCCGATCCTATAGAGCATTATGATGTGGAACAAATAATACAACTTGTGGCTGAGAATGAGGTGAAGAGAGCCGTAGCACTTGAAAATATAGCAAGAGCCAATAAGTGGTACTATTCCAACCTCGATGTGTCGGTAGCACTTACTGACAACAACGACCTTGTTTGGGGTGTGCGAAGCAATGCCACGAAACTTTTAGTCGACATCAACGAGTGGCTATCTGAATTTAAGCATACGCAACGTTTCAAACGTATATATCGCAAATATGTTATCGACCCACGCGAGCATCATAGCAATGTGCAGAAAACAACGGCCGACACATATAGCAATGTCTACGAAGATATTGTAAAACGCTATGCAACCGACAAACGTTATAACTATTTGCTCATCTCATCGATTATCTATCAAGAGTCGCACTTTAATCCAGATGCACGTAGTTGGGCAGGGGCTTGCGGACTGATGCAGCTGATGCCCGAAACAGCTCGTCGTTTTGGTGTCGATGATATTAGTCATCCTGAGCAAAATATTGAGGCGGGTGTCAAATACATTATGTGGCTCGATGCTCGATTAGTGAAATATGTACCCAACCAAAACGAACGCATAAAGTTTACACTTGCAGCTTATAATGTTGGCTTAGGGCATATTATGGATGCTATACGCTTGGCTGAGAAATATGGAATGCAGCCAGATAAGTGGAACGGAAATGTAGAGGTGGCACTATTGCAGAAAGCTAATGCACAGTATTATTCCGATCCAGTTGTGAAACACGGATATTGTAGAGGTACTGAAACAATAAACTACGTGCGTAACATTATTGATAGGTACAATAATTATAAGCGACGAATTGGAGGAGTTTTATAACTCTATTTGAATCCTCTTAGAGTATCGTTTGGTGTATCAAACGAGTTTAGATGTTTGATTGCAAGTTGTTGATAATCAGGTTTGGGGAGAACTATGTTTTTATCATAAACTAAAGGCAAATTATTACACGTCAGTAGTAATTAATAATTCGTAATTATATTTTTGTACCTTTGTCCTCAGTTTGCGTCGCTGTTATGCGATGCCATTTTTGATTCAAAGAACAAGCATACACGAGAATGTATAAAATAGGTCTTGACGTAGGCTCGACAACAGCTAAGATTGTCGTGCTTGACACAACCGGTAATGTAATCTATTCATCATACCGTCGCCACAATGCTAATGTAGAATTGGCAGTACAGAATTTTTTGAGTGAATTATCATCAACAATAGGCGACAATAAATTTACCCTTTCGATAACTGGATCGGTGGGTTTAGGTGTAGCCGAACGCTACGACATCAACTTTGTTCAAGAAGTTGTGGCTGCAACAGAATTTACCAAGCAAGTGCACCCCGATGTGTCGACTATTATAGACATAGGTGGTGAGGATGCTAAGATAGTGTATTTGGAGAATGGCGTTGTTAGCAATTTGAGAATGAATGGCAACTGTGCTGGTGGTACAGGTGCTTTCATTGACCAAATGGCACTATGTCTTGGTGTTGAGGTTACCGAACTCGATGGTTTGGCAAAAAAATCGACTACCATATATCCAATAGCGTCGCGTTGTGGTGTATTCTCAAAAACAGACATACAGAATCTTATAGCACGTAACGTTCCCAAAGAGGATATAGCAGCTTCCATATTCCGTGCAGTAGCAGTACAAACAGCATCGGCGTTGAGCCATGGCTGCGAAGTTAAGCCCAAGGTGCTGATGTGTGGTGGCCCGCTTACATTCATATCATCGTTGCGTAAAGCCATAGCCGATTATTTCCACCTCGATATAAACACCGATGTGTTGCTCGAAGAGAAAGCCAATGTTGTACCAGCATGGGGTACAGCCTTGTCGGTTAACAACACAGAGCCATTCACCATACAATCGCTCACCGAACGTTTAAATGGTGCACCCATTGAAAAGCCTAAGAGCAAAGTGGTGAAGAATAAAACATCAGTTGAATTGCAACCCATATTTGCTGATGATGCTGAATATGCAGAGTGGAAAGGACATAAGGCTGAGTCGTATGTGCCCATCATTGATGTGAACAAATACGTACCAGGACAGCCTACATATTTGGGTATTGATTCAGGTTCGACAACAACCAAGATCGTCGTTATCAACCAAGATGGTGAGATTCTTTACAAGTATTATGCCCACAACGATGGAAATCCTATACAAGCAGTGTTGCATGGCTTGAATAGATTGGCAGAGCGTTGCAAAGAAGAGAATGTTGATTTGCATATCACGGCAGGTTGCTCTACTGGTTATGGCGAAGATCTTATCAAAGCGGCCTATTCGCTCAACTATGGTATGATAGAGACCATGGCTCACTATATGGCTGCGCACCGAATGTGTCCAGATGTGTCGTTTATTCTCGACATTGGCGGACAAGATATGAAAGCCATATATGTTGACAATGGTGCACTCACGCGCATGGAGATAAACGAGGCATGTTCGTCGGGTTGTGGTTCGTTCATTGAAACATTTGCACGCACACTCAACTGCGAGATTTCTGATTTTGTGATGAAAGCGTGTCAGAGTCAGCACCCATCTGATTTGGGTACTCGTTGCACTGTGTTCATGAATTCAAAAGTGAAGCAAGTGCTACGCGAAGGAGCTTCTGTAAGTGATATAGCTGCCGGATTGGCTTATTCGGTAGTAAAAAACTGCCTCTTTAAGGTGCTGAAACTAAAGAATTACGACGAACTGGGTAAAAATATAGTGCTGCAAGGTGGTACGATGCGCAACGACTCAATAGTAAAAGCATTTGAGAATTTGACAGGTCGCACCGTATTCTGCAACAACATACCTGAGCTTATGGGTGCGTATGGTTGCGCACTCTATTCGCAACGAATGATAGAAAAAACAGGCGTAGTACCTGAGAGTCGACCACTATCATCGTTCCTCAACTGTGCCGAGTTTAGTCAAAAGACTCTTGCTTGTAAGGATTGCGAAAATCAGTGCCAAATAACGCAATACATCTTCTCGAATGGTGGTAAATACTATTCGGGTAACAAATGCGAAAAGATATTCAACAATGGTTCGGCTGCGCAATACACTGGTGTCGATATGAGTCAAGTGAAGTATCATGACTTGTTCGATAGAGTAGCTGACCCAGAGAAGCAAGTGCCTCAACCTGTTATGACAATAGGTATCCCGCGTGCTCTCAATATGTATGAAGAGTTCCCATTTTGGCACACCTTCTTCACAGCTTGTGGAGTGCGCGTAGTTTTGTCATCAACATCAACGTATCATAATTACGAAAAGGGTGTGCATACTGTCATGTCTGACAATATATGCTTCCCTGCCAAACTTGTACACTCGCACATATATGAGTTGGGTGACATGGGTGTCGATCGCATATTCTTCCCACGTGTTGTTTACGAAAAGTCGGAAGATCAGACCACAACCAACAGTTTTAACTGTCCGATAATTATAGGCTATCCAGAAGTTGTTCAGTGTTCAATCGACTCAAAAGTACCAGTTGACTCACCAGTTATCACCTTCCGCGACTACGATTTGCAGCTTAAGCAGTTGATTGATTATATGTCGCAATATGGCATATCAAAGAAGACAGTGAAGACGGCTCATGCCAAAGCCATTGCTGAATATGAACGTTTTGGTGTTGAACTGCGTGAGAAAAATCTCAAGGCGTTTGCCGAGAGTCAAAAAGCAGGACGCATGGCCATTGTGTTGGCTGGTCGCCCATATCATACCGACCCTC
>JBGUYH010000078.1:0-25629 GCA_045118595.1 Bacteroidales bacterium
GGAAAAGCACAAAGCATGAGACGTGTAAATCTCAATGCTTTGTGTCTCTTATAATTATAAAATCATGCAGTATTATTCTTCAAGAGCAGCTTTTAGTTCGTCGAGTGCAGCTTCAAGTTCTTCGAGAGAATCCATAGCAGTTTGAGCACTTGCATCGCTATAGTAAAGAACGAACGGAGCTTTCATAGCAGCAATCTTAACAAGAGCGTTGGCAAGTTTGGTAGCCACAACACCAGTCTTGTCGCTATGAGTGAGAGCTGCGTAGGTCATGAGGCTCTTTGCCGATGCTTTGAGATTGTCGACCGAAGTGACGTTAGTAATCTCGTTGGTGCCATAGAGAGCATGAGCGCAGCTGATAATATTGTCGTAGAAGTCGGTTATAGAGTTGTATGAATATGGGCTCTCGATGTTGGTAATATCCTCGCCGCTATGAGCAGCGCCAATCTTCGAGTCGCGCACCTCGCCAATGATGTCTTTGCAACCGTCGATAATCTGAACGAGCGCATCGGTAGGAGTTTTCCAACGGCTACCAGCATTGCCAGCGTTTTTGAATTCGTCGCCATAATTATAAATAAACTCAACTTCAGCCTCTTCAGCTACGGCAGCCTCACTCTCCGAAAGAGCTGCTTCGCCAGCCCAGAAACCGTAGAGCTTGATGGCAGCCAAATAGAGGTCGGCAGCAACAGCCTTGCAGAAATAGAACTCGTTGGCAGTGAGCTTGCTTGGGTCCTTAGTTTTGCCTTCAGAGTAGATAACATATTCGAGTGCGTGGAAGCCAGTAAGCGATTGTGTGTTAGCCACAGCCTCGTCGATAACCTCAGCATCCGACTCGTTTTCCGTAGGATTATATTTACTCATAAGGTTGTCGAAGTTGGTCTTGTTGAAAGGCCAAGTATCGATATGTGGGTCGATAGCAGCATCGGTAGCAGCGCCAAAGAGGAAGGCCTCAGAGTATTCCCAATCCTGACGAGCCGCTTTCCAATATTTATCAACGTTAGCCATATTAGCCTCGGTAGGATCTTCGGCCAACGCCTCAACAGCGTCGAGAAGGCTCTTAGAGTCGTCTTTCAAATCTTTGTAAGTAGCCACAACAACATTGTCGACATAGTTGTCGAGGATGCCCGCCGCACTGATAGCAAGGTCCTGAGCGGTCCATGTTGAGTTGTTGTCATTTGTTTCATCATCGTCGCAAGCAGTCATTCCACCTGCCACCGCACATGCCATCATACTGATAGTGAGTGCATTTTTCCAGTTCAATTGCATTTTGATTATATTATTATGTGTAAATATTTTATTTGTCGTTTATCGTAGAAACGTCATATTATGGCATCTCTACCGTTTAGACGCGGCACGCCACGTCTCTACATACAACACTTTTACTTATTGCTCCGGTGGTTTACACCACCGGCTGTGAGCTATTGCCCTTACAGGGCAACTTATTACTTACAACTCCATCACTTATAACTCTTTTACTTTTTACTTACTACTTCACTTGAACCATCCGCTATAAGCAATGCCGAGCGAGAGACTTGGTTCGTCGTTGAAGGGCGACACGAACATGCGTTTCGAGTATTCGGCTTTCACCACAATCTCTTTCATTGGCATATAGTTCACACCCACGGCAAAACGTTTTTTCTCGGTATAGGCGTACGAATCCTTATAGCTACTCTTCTGCATAGCATTGTAGTATTCATATCTACCGAAAAGAATCAACCGCTGACCGTCGGGTTCCGCAGCGTTGCGGAGCGAGAAGAAGTCGTAGCCCACTTCGCCGCCGTAGGTCATAGCATCGGAACCCACCGGCTGACGTTTGCTCGGACTACCATCTTGGCTACTATGCTTGGGATAAGCACTGTTGAACTTGGTGATTTCTACCGCATCGTTGAGCATAGCATAGTCGAAGTTGCCGCGCGCAATGATGCCGTAGTTGTCGTATGCGAAGTCGAACGCCCAAATCTTCAAGCCACCTTCGCAACCATCGTAAGCCACGCCAATCTTGCGCATCGTGTTGCGGAACGTGCGACCGCCGTAGAAACTGGCACTAAGGCGCAACGCCGGAATAGTGTAGTTGTCCACACGCGCTGCAAGGGCATATTTATTGGCAATCTTGAACTCGTAGCAGCTCGTTGCGCCATAGTGCACAAAGCAGTCGGCACCAAAGCGCTCCGAATCTAAGCCCGAGAGAAATTGCAATTCGTATTTCCAATGTTTATTGGGCTTGCCGCGCAAACTAACGCCCACCTGATGCCATGTGCACGGGAACAGGTTCGCCTCGCCCTCGGGACGATAGACGGTGAAAAACTCCGTTGGCGTGTGATGAGCATTGGTAGCGCCAATTGGCACAACTATCTCGCCCGCCCTAAGTACCAACGCTGGCAAGAACTCCTTTTCAATCCAAAACTGCTCAAGAGCCACCTCGCCACCCTTCTCGGTTTCGGCTTCATATTCGCCGCTCTCGTCGTCGTCCACCTCAACGGCACTCTCCGTGCCGCCATGTTCGAACTCTATCTCCATGCCCATCTTCCAACCGCGACCGAAGTCGTAGCCCATATTTATAACCACATGCGGAAGGTCGAAACGGCCATTACTAACCGTGTCGGCATAGAGTTCGGGATATTTATAACGATTGAAATGATCGCTGTAGAAATTGCGCGTCATCGCCGCCTCGCCGTAGCCACCAATAGAGAAACGCGAAGCAAATTTTTGTAGTGGAGAAGCAACTACTTTTGTGGCACCAGTTTGTCCGTCGACTTGTGCATCGTCTTGAGCCATACCATAGTTTGTTGCAACAAGCAACATTACTAACACAATGGCTACTCTCATTTTTTTCATTGTTGTCTGGAAAATAAGTTTTTCATATTAAACGTTATAAAAAGTATCACCCCGACACCTTTCTGACATGACAAAATTAGTTGTCAACAAGAGGCACGCCAATACTCACATTTAGGTAAAATACACGACGGACATAGTCATTTTTAGGTAGCTGCATTTTTTTCATATATATTTTAAACTAAAAGTAAACATCTCTTACTTTCACTTCTGCACTACCAAAAAGTGTGGCATTTAAGCACTATCATATTGTAAATTACCACTTTAAAAAATCATTACCATTATAAACTGAAAGCGGATTTATATTCATTTTTCTGTTAAATATAAAACATACTAAAAATTTTTCTATTTTTATTTCACAGATTCAAAATAAGTATATATATTTGCGACATGAAACTTAACCTATAACGGTTAACACAAAACAAGTAAGTAATAAATTATAACCTAAAATTTGCAAATATGAAAGCAACAGCATTAAAGGTGATGCTAGCAATAGTTGCAATGCTCACAGTAACAAACACATCAGCAGTCATTAAAAAGACTGTCTATAATAACGACACAGTAGAGAACGGATTGATAGTAGCACGCGAAGTTTGCGCTGAAGAAAATGGCATACTTACTCTTGTATCGCGCAGCGAAATGGAGTATACTACCGATGGACAAATAGCAGTAAAACGTGACTACACATGGAACTCTGTTGAGAGTACATGGACACTCAATCGTACTTACAACTACACTTATTCGGACAATGGTTTTACAATCACTGTTACCGACACGAAAGGGCACATTCGCACTTTCGAATATCAAAACGAATCAGAAAAATAAAAAAGTTTTGGCTCTGACGCTTTGTTAGAGCCGCCAACAAGCATAAGTTTAAGGGGTTGAACGCCGGCGTCGAGATGACGATCGGCGTTTGTTTTTATAGTGTAATATCTAACAATAAAAGTGCAAACACAAAAAAGCTACTCTGTTCAACATCAGAGTAGCTTCCTTTTTACACGTTACCACACTTAGTAATCAGAATGGTAAATCATTAGTCATTGGAGCGTCGATTGGTGGCTCTTGTGCCATATAGACATCGTTAGGTTGTGCATTACCGTTATCGACCTTATCACCACTTACAAACTGAAATTCACGCGCTGCAAGTTCGAGTGAAGCTTGTAACGAGCCATCTTTAGCTGTATATGCTCTTGCACGAGGTTCGCCTTCAACAAATACAGCCTTCCCTTTTACAAGCCACTTTGCAATTTCATCTGCCTTTTCTGTGTTGTAAGTGCAGTTTACAAATGTCGACTTCCATTCATTTTCACCTACTTTGCGCGAGTGATAAACAGAAAATGAAAGAAACTTCTTCCCATTGTACTCTCTAACTACCGCATCGGAACTTAAACGTCCGATAATTTGAAGTTTTATCATAGCATAAGTTTTTGGTTAATGTTGTGAATATATTGATTTTTAGCCATATCACAAGCGTTCCACTGTTTTATACCCAAAATGACTTATCTATAATAACAAAAAACCTCCCTATCTCTGCAAAATGAGATAGGGAGGTTTTATTATCGCTATTGCGTTCTGTATGCTTAGTCTTTCAACTTAGCGCAGAGGAATTCGCGGTTGAGGCGTGCGATGTTCGAAATAGAGATACCTTTAGGGCACTCTGCTTCGCAAGCTCGAGTGTTAGTACAGTTACCAAAACCGAGTTCGTCCATCTTAGCTACCATAGCTTTCACACGGCGAGTAGCCTCTACTTGTCCTTGTGGGAGAAGTGCAAATTGGCTTACTTTAGCTGAAACGAAAAGCATTGCCGAACCATTCTTACAAGCTGCTACACAAGCACCGCAACCAATGCATGTTGCTGCATCCATAGCAAGGTCAGCATTCTCTTTCGAAATAGGAATAGCATTTGCATCTTGTGCACCACCACAAGCAAACGATACATAACCGCCAGCCTGCTGTATTTGGTCGAAAGCATTACGATTGACCATAAGGTCTTTGATAACAGGGAATGCAGCCGAACGCCATGGCTCTACAGTAATTGTTTCACCATTTTTGAAACGACGCATATAGAGCTGACATGTTGTTGCGCATGTTGCAGGACCATGTGGGTGACCATTTACATAAAGCGAGCACATACCGCAAATACCCTCACGACAGTCGTGGTCGAAAACGATAGGCTCTTCGCCTTTTTCGATAAGGCTTTCGTTCAGAATATCGAGAGTCTCGAGGAACGAGGTGTCTGGTGTGGTCTCGACATCTTTATATAGCTTGAACTCACCCTTAGACTTAGCGTCTTTTTGGCGCCAAACCTTAAAGTTGACTTTCATTGTATTTTCCATTGTCTTTCCTTTTTTAATTACGAATTCCGAGTTACGAACTCCGACAAGTTCGCTATTCGTCATTCGTCATTCTTAATTCGTAATTAGTTCTTGTAGTTACGTGTCTGAACCTTGATAGCCTCGTATACGAGTGGCTCTTTGATGAGCGTAGGAGCTGTTTCGTCGTTGCCTTGATATTCCCAGCAACCAACATAGAAGAAGTGTTCATCATCGCGCTTAGCCTCACCCTCTTCGGTTTGATGCTCTTCGCGGAAGTGACCACCGCAGCTCTCTTCACGATGAAGTGCATCGTATGCGATAAGTTCACCCATTGTGATAAAGTCTTTGAGGTGGAATGCCTTATCAAGTTCGATGTTCATACCATCGCCAGCTACACCTGGAACGAATAGGTTCTCGTCGAACTCTTTGCGCAATGCCTTAATCTTCTCTAGAGCTGTTTCAAGGCTCTGTTTGGTACGACCCATACCTACATATTCCCACATGATGTTACCAAGTTCCTTGTGGATAGAGTCAACCGAACGCTTACCCTTGATGCTGAGAAGTTGTTTCTCTGCCTCTTCGCAAGCTTTCTGTGCTGCATCGAACTCTGGTGTGTCTGTTGAGAAATGAGGAACAGTAATTTGATCAGAAAGATAGTTCTGGATTGTGTATGGCAATACGAAGTAACCATCGGCCAAACCTTGCATAAGTGCAGAAGCTCCCAAACGGTTAGCACCGTGATCAGAGAAGTTACATTCACCTATTGCGAAGAGACCCTTGATGCTTGTTTGCAACTCGTAATCGACCCAAATACCACCCATTGTATAGTGGATTGCAGGGAAAATCATCATTGGGTTATAATACTTAACGCCATTGATTTCTTTAGCAAGTTCGCCTGGGTTAACATCGGTGATTTCTTCATACATATCGAAGAGGTTGCCATAGCGCTGACGAACTACGTCGATGCCAAGGCGGTTGATAGCTTCAGAGAAGTCGAGGAATACGGCTTTACCTGTATTGTTAACACCGAAACCCTTATCGCAACGCTCTTTTGCAGCACGGCTAGCTACGTCGCGAGGTACAAGGTTACCGAATGCAGGGTAACGACGCTCCAAGTAGTAATCGCGATCTTCTTCTGGAATATCTGAACCTTTCTTTTTACCTGCCTGAAGTGCTTTTGCATCTTCGATGTTCTTTGGAACCCAAATACGTCCATCATTACGGAGCGACTCTGACATAAGTGTCAGTTTCGATTGCTTATCACCATGGACAGGGATACATGTTGGGTGTATCTGAACGTATGAAGGGTTAGCAAAATAAGCACCCTTACGATATGCTGCGATGGCTGCCGATGCGTTGCAACCCATTGCATTTGTTGAGAGGAAGTAAGTGTTACCGTAGCCACCTGTTGCAATAACAACAGCATGAGCAGCGAAACGTTCGAACTTACCTGTTACAAGATTCTTTGCTATGATACCTCGTGCACGACCATCAATCATAACAATGTCGTGCATTTCGTAACGGTTGAAGCTCTTTACTTTGCCAGCTTTGATCTGACGGTTGAGTGAAGAGTATGCACCCAAAAGAAGTTGCTGACCTGTCTGACCTTTAGCGTAGAATGTACGGCTAACTTGAGCACCACCAAATGAACGGTTTGCCAAAAGTCCGCCATATTCACGTGCGAAAGGTACACCCTGAGCTACACATTGGTCGATAATGTTGTTCGATACTTCAGCAAGACGATATACGTTAGCCTCGCGAGCACGGTAGTCGCCACCCTTTACAGTATCGTAGAAGAGGCGATAAACCGAGTCGCCATCGTTCTGATAATTCTTAGCTGCATTGATACCACCTTGTGCTGCAATAGAGTGTGCACGACGTGGTGAGTCTTGAATGCAGAAGTTAAGTACGTTGAAGCCCATTTCGCCAAGTGTCGATGCAGCAGATGCACCAGCAAGACCTGTTCCGACAACGATAATATCGAGCTTACGTTTGTTGGCAGGGTTCACCAGTTTCTGATGAGCTTTGTAGTTGGTCCATTTTTCGGCTATAGGACCTTCTGGAATCTTAGAATCTATAGTGCTCATAAAATTTCGTTTTCAGTTTTTTGTTAAGAGAACAATGGGAACACGCCGGCAAAGAAGCCGAGCACGATAACTGCGAACAATACGCATACGATGGTTGAATACCAGAACGAGATGCACTTGAGGCGGTCGATCCATACATTGTTATTCCAACCAAGTGTTTGCAATGCGCTCCAGAAACCATGTGTGAGGTGGAACCACAGTGCAACAAACCATACAAGATAGATAACAACAAACACTGGTTCACTGAATGTTGCCTTTACCCATTCTGCACCTGCTGTTGGATCAAATGCACCCTTAGCACCAGTAAGTTCGGCAAACATCATGTTGTACCAGAAGTTTGCGAGGTGCAAACCTAAGCCGCAAACAATGATGATGCCAAGTACGAGCATGTTCTGCGATGCCCACTCAACATTCTTTGGCTTTGCTGTTACTTCGTAGCGATCTGCACCACGAGCTGCACGGTTTTGGAATGTTAGGATGAACGCATAGACGATGTGCAAAAGAGCCAATACAGCCAAAGCAGCAGTTCCGACCAAAGCATACCAATTGGTGCCAAGGAATGCGCAGACTGCGTTGTAGGCCTCGCCTGAGAACACAACCACAAGGTTCATCGAAAGGTGGAAGAGAAGGAAGAGAACAAGGCTCGCACCTGTGATACTCATCACCAACTTTCTTCCGATTGATGAATTGAATAATCCACTCATAATTAATTGTTTAGGAAAAGTATTACTGTTTGAATTTTTATTTTTCTACATATTGCACTGCCAAACTGCTATTAACTATCGGCAACGACAATTTGACAATCTTTGGTTTTTACCGCAAAAATAATTCACAAGTTGTCACTTGCCAACGTTATTAAAGAAAAAAATCTCTATTTAAACTTCTTCTAATATAGTTTATATAGTAACAAACTATGTATGCTAAACAGATTTAGAGTCTGTTATCACACTAAAATCGTAGTTGTGCATATCCGCTACGACCTTTTGGTGATGGATTAGAGAAAGTATGATGGGAAAGCGCCACATTGAGATGGAATAAATATTAATATTGCATGCAAAAAATATTTACAATGAAACGTCTTTCCACTCTTGCTATCATTCTTTGTGCAACAGTTTTGCAAGCGCAAGCATCTGTAGTAATAGCCAAAACCGACACAAGCATAACATTCGTTGTGGACGAGGATTTGCCTGCACCACAGAAAAAATATTACGACTCAAGCAGACAAGATGTCTTGTACTATTGCTGCGTTAGTGCTTATGCCGACCATCATCCACTCGTGTTGTCGCCCGACATGATATGGATTACCATTTGTCAGGGCTTTTCTAAGTATGTAAATGCACATGCTGAGGAGTTGCGCAGCCGTTTCGTCGAACATGAAGGGGAAGCGACGTTGAAAATAGTATTGAAAGAGCAATTGAATCCCAAGCAATATAATTGGGCGGCAATGGTCGACACTTTTTCTACAATGATTAAGCGCAACACAAAAAACGGCATTGCCGATATTATAACTGCCGATTTCTCAACCACCACTAAAAACGCGCGAATAGCATCAGAAGCCACGTTGATGGATTGCGTGAAAGCGTATTTCGATTATGAACTATTCTATATGGTCTGTGGAATTCCAAGCATAACACTACAAGGCACAGCTGACGATTGGAGACATCTACTTGAGAAGGCAAAGCAATTGGCACAATTCGGAATGGAAGATTGGATAGACGAGTTAGAACCCATACTTACGCAATTTATCAAGGCAGCAGAAGGCAAACCCAAGCAACATTTCTGGAAGAGCATTGTTAGAAAATGGGAAACAGACGAATGGCGCGGTCCGAGTTGCGCTCGATTTGGTTCGAGACCAACAGAAGTTAATGGTTGGATATTGAAATTCTTTCCAGATAAGAATGGGAAAACCATCAAACATCAAGCTTGGACTTTGTCAGTATCACCAAGCCAAGTTTGCGTACCTATAAAATACGTAGAAATTTTGCTAAACGGCGTAGTGAATGAATATGATTATGAGCTCATTGCAGGCATAATCGATGTAGATGCCGATGCCGCAACAGGAACCTTTACGCCACAAATAGGTTGGTATGTCCGCGAAAAAGAGAAACCTTTCGACTTTGATTTCAAATAGCTATGCTGTTATATAATAAAAACGGCAATTCATTTTAAAAATGAACTGCCGTTTTTAAACTCTATTTTGTAATAGCGTTATTTCACTACGCCTTCTTTTATCAGATACTCTGCTATCTGAACAGCATTGAGTGCTGCTCCTTTCTTAATTTGGTCGCCAACAAGCCAGAAAGTAAGTCCGTTCGGATTTGCAATATCTTTGCGCACACGACCAACATAAACATCGTCTTTACCAGCTAAGAACAATGGCATTGGATACACTTTGTTAGCTGGATCGTCCATCAGTTGCACACCTTCACCTTGGCTAATAGCCTTTTGTGCATCTTCAACAGTAATTGGTTTTTCGGTTTCAACCCAAACAGCTTCAGAGTGGCTACGCAACGAAGGCACACGCACACAAGTAGCCGAACATGCAGCATCGGTGTGCATTATCTTGCGTGTTTCGTTGAACATTTTCATCTCCTCTTTGGTGTATCCGTTTTCAGTAAATACATCAATTTGTGGGATGACGTTGTATGCCAACTGATATGCAAATTTGTCAACTGTAGCAGGCTTGCCACTTAACACTTCACGATATTGCTGTTCGAGTTCAGCCATTGCTGCGGCTCCAGCACCAGATGCTGCTTGATATGAAGCCACGTGGATGCGCTTAATGTGGCTCAATTGCTCAATGCACTGAAGCACTACCACCATCATAATGGTGGTGCAATTTGGATTGGCTATTATATTACGTGGACGAACTAAAGCATCTTTTGCATTGCACTCAGGAACAACGAGTGGTACATCAGCATCCATTCTAAATGCCGATGAGTTATCTATCATAATTGCTCCATGCTTTGTTATGTCAGCAGCAAACTCTTTCGATGTGCCACCACCTGCCGATGTAAAGGCTATATCAACCCCTTTGAAATCATCAGGATTGTGGGTGAGCTCTTTTACTACAATGTCTTTACCACGAAAATTGTAGGTTGTTCCAGCACTTCGCTTCGAACCAAAGAGCAGAAGTTCATCAATAGGAAAATTACGTTCTGCAAGCACACGTAGGAACTCTTGTCCTACCGCACCACTGGCGCCAACAATTGCTACTTTCATTACCGGTTTGTTTTTCTGTGTTAATTTTTGTAACCTAAATATTTCATTTTCTCATTTAGTGCTGTAATTTTGAAAAACAGATTTGCTTATTCATCTTGTTAAATAGCAATATCTGTTGTTAATTTCCAAACACGGTGCAAAGATATGTATTTAGCTCGAAATAAAAATAGTATAACTATCTTTTTACTCCCTATTTTAATTCTTTTTGCTTCTGCTGCAAACGGACAAATAGTATTTAGCGATTTTGAATGGTACGGCGACACAAACGACTATATCATAAAAGATAACAGAACCGTAGGATTATGGTCAGAAAAAGATGCTTCATCGAATACTGCCACTATCTATTGCCAATGTGAAGCGCTTGGCACTGTAACTACATGGGATTTTATTGCAACAACAAAGACATCTACAAGTAGCTCTAACATGATGCGAATATATTTGGCATCCGAGAATAGCGACATGAATAATGGCCTAAATATAAGCATAGGTAATACAAGTAAGAATATTAGTCTCTGCCTCGGCACAAAAGTAATAGCACATGGAACTGAGCAAATACTCACAACAATAGCAGAGAGTCATATAAACATATTACGCACACGCAACATCAACGACACAATACACTACGATATTAATGCCAACATAAAAACAGCTGATGGTGATATTACCGACCACTTTGAGGCAAACATTGCCATTGCCGACCACCCTATTCATAATTACATGGGTATTACAACCAAATTTTCAAAAACAAAAGCAACCGATACTTATTACATAACCGACTTTAGTCTAACTCGGGGCACTGAAGACATACTACGCCAAGAGATACCAACAATAGCTCCTTTTTACCGTGGCAACATAGTTATAAACGAAATAATGACATCGCCAAGTAACGAACTTGGGTTGCCCGACAAGCAATACATTGAACTACGTAATGCAACCGATACAATTGTCGATATTTCAGGATGGAGCATAATGGTTAACAACAATGCCGCTATCATTTCGCCATGCGTATTAGCTCCTGACCAATATGTAACCATCTGTACCAAAAGCAACGAACCAAACTTTGCTACGTTTGGCCCAACGGCAACAACATCAAAAGCACTATCGCTAACGAAAAATAGCGGAAGAATAGCCCTTAGCGACCCCATTGGACGTGTAGCCGACTATATTGACTACAACATCACCATGTATGGTGGTACATTCAAAAATGACAAAGGATGGTCGCTTGAACGCATCGACCCATACAATATATCAGCCGACATTAACAATTGGGCACCTTCAACAGACAGTAGAGGTGGCACACCTTCGGTTCGCAATTCGGTTGACGGAAACTATGCCGATGTTATTTGTCCGCAAATAATAAGTATCATACCATCAGAGCAAGGCGATACACTTCACATCACCTTCTCCGAGCCTATCGATACTGCCACTTTTGCACACACTTTCAGCATCGATGGCAACAATGTTGAATTCAGCATTGCCAAGGTTAACAACGTTACATTAGATAAGTTTAGCATTGTTCCGAATAAAAAACTTAACCGACACACAGTGTACGAACTTAGTAATTTTGTAACAGATGACTATGCTGGCAATCAGCTCTCATCATACGACATTTTCCGCATTGCCATTGCCGAAAATATTTCAGCAAATTGTGTCATCATAAACGAGATAATGACCAACGCTACACCCACACAAGCCGATTTTATCGAAGTGTACAACAAAAGTTCAGAGACCTACAACCTCTACGATCTTTGTTTTGGAAGTATCAAAAATGGTACACTTACTACATGCAACCGCATCTGCAATTATAACCGACTAATGTTGCCTGGCGACTATATTGTTGTTTGTTCCGATAGTTTACTACACACACAAACATACAATCCTGCCAATCCGCAATGGGTCGTTGGCTGTGCAAAATTTAGCAACATACCCACCGAAGGGGAAATAGCATTGTGCACAATAAATGGTGATATAATAGATCGTGTTTATTACTCCGACAAAATGCACTCACCACTCTTGCACGATACTCATAATGTATCGTTAGAGCGAATATTAACAGATGCATCGGCAGACTCGCCAAGTAACTGGACATCGGCATCGGAGATAAGTAATTATGCTACACCTACTGCCATCAATTCGCAAAATCGCGATAAACATCCACAACTATCGACCGACATAGAGCAAACCGTTCGTCGCTTCACTCCTGATGGTGATGGCACCGACGACTATATGATACTCTCTACACAATTTGGCGATGGCGAATGGATAGCTACTATGCGCATATACTCACCTAACGGACTGCTCATAGCTACTCCTTACAACAACACACCAATGCCGGTGTCGGGTGAACTAAGATGGAGTGGACAATCGGACAAAGGGCAAATACAACCTCCTGGTACATACATTGTGCTGGTTACCGCTTGGCAAATAGGTGGCAAAAAACACGAATGGAAAGGCACCTGCACTATAGGTATAAAACCATAGCTATCCTACCTTACAACATTATAAAAAAATAGCGCTGACACATAAACAATTAGAAATAGTTGTTCACATGTCAGCGCTTGGCCTTTTATCCTTGCTACACACTATTAACTCATTCTCGACTTATAGTCTTCGTAGCCAAAACGCCTAACAACACGCAATCCATATTTTTGGTCGCAAATAGCTATCGATGGATGTGTTACGCCATTGAACATTGTGGTTTTAACAATGGTATAGTGTATCATATCTTCAAAGATAATCTTATCACCTACTTGCAACGGTTTATCAAACGACCAATCACCAACAAAATCGCCCGACAAACAACTATTACCTCCCATTCTATATGTAGGCAATCCACAAACTGGCTCTTGATGCGCACCTCTGATGCGAGGCTTGTATGGCATTTCAAGACAATCGGGCATATGACAAGCAAACGAAACATTCAATATAGCTGTTTGCACTCCACTATTTTCAACAATATCGACCACATCACTAACCAACACACCCGTTTCCCAACCAAAGGCACTACCTGGCTCAAGAATAACATCGACATTCCACTTCTCGCGAAATTCTTTAATTATCTTGATCAGTTTTTCAACATCATAACCCTTACGCGTCATTAAATGTCCGCCACCAAAATTAACCCATTTCACCTGTGGTATCCAGCGTGCAAACTTGGTGCTAACTTGCTGCATAAGTCCTTCTAAATCATCTGCCGACGATTCACAGAGGCAATGTATGTGCAATCCTTCAATGCCTGCTGGTAATGTAGCTGGCAACTGCGATGCCATAATTCCAAGTCGTGAGCCTGGGGTACACGGATTGTAGAGGTCGGTTTCCACCACACTAAACTCTGGGTTTATGCGCAAGCCAAGAGATATGTGATGATCGGCCAAAGCAATTTGTGAGGCAAATCGTTGATATTGAGTGAGTGAATTGAATGTAATATGGCTACTACACTCCATTATTTTTGCGAACTCGCCATCGGTATATGCTGGCGAAAATGTGTGTGCCCTACTACCAAGTTCTTCGAATGCCAATCGGGCTTCACAGAGAGAACTGGCTGTTGATTTAAAGTTGAACTCACGTATTATAGGGAATGCGCTCCACATGGCAAATGCCTTGAACGCCAATATTATCTCAGCTCCCGACTCTTGACGCACTCGGTTTATGAGTCGTAGATTATCACGCAAAAGGTCGCCATCGAGAACATAACAAGGCGAAGGTACTTTTGAAAAATCTATCATTTATATAATTATATTCGTTGAAAAAGTATATATCAATCTCAGCTATTGAGTGTTAGCCCGAAGAAATTATAAAAATTATTATCTACTATATCTTCACTAACATTAACCGCTGCTACAATATCTGATAGTGCTTTACCACTGTCGTCGGTTTCGAGCAACAAACGTTCGGTTGGTATGGCTTGCAACACTTCAGTTATGCGTGGCAATATGAGTTGCTTTGGTCCGACAGAGAAATAAACATTGTATTTAGCCGCTGCAGCAATCCACTCAGTTGAAGCATAACAACCATGAATAAGCCATTTTACTTGGCTACCATGTTTTTGTATAATACTGAGCAACATTCCGTATGCTCTGACGCAATGCACTATTATTGGTTTTCCCAAACTTATGGCTACCTCAATTTGCTGCTCAAACACTGCTATCTGCTGCTGCATTGTAGCTGTAGCATTTTTGTCGAGTCCACATTCCCCTATGGCCACCGCTTTTTGTGCCACTTGTGCAAACATAACCATATTATGCGACAGATGTGAATCCCATGGGTGAATACCAACCGAAAATAGGTTGTGCTCCACACTTACCTCATCAACACCATAGCGCACATTTACAATGCTTGGTCCGGTAATGGGCAATAACTGATGTGTGTGTGCATCTGTCATCGATTTTTGCGACCAAGTAAGCCGAGCATAGCATTGACAAATGTGAGTGGGTGTGTAGGGTTACCAGGTACATATAAGTCGGGCGTATACTTGCTCAATATACTACGATTAACAGCGTTGCTTTCGGCAAATAATCCGCCACTTATAGCATCCATACCAACAAGGATGAGCAGTTTAGGATCAGGAGTACAATTGTAAGCATCTTCGAGCGGAGCTGCCATATTTTCACTTATCGGTCCTGTTACCACAATACCATCGGCATGACGTGGCGAGGCAACGAAGTCGATGCCGAAACGACCAATATCGAAATTCACATTGCCTGTGGCGTTAAGCTCCATTTCGCAACTTGCGTCACCACCTGCCGACACTTGACGCAACTTGAGTGAACGTCCAAAGAGTTGGCGTATCTCTGGGCGAATAGTTTTAACATCAAATTCGATAGGTTTATCCTCGCCTGCACGAACTATTAAGTTTTCGCGTTTATTAGAGGCTAACTTATAATCTTTGGTAAATCGGATTTTCTCAGGACAAGCAAAAGCACATTCGCCACAAAACGAACATCGACCAAGGTCGATAGATAGCGGACGAGCACTTATTGCACCCATTGGACAAAGTTGCACTAAGGCATCTTCGTCAACCTCTGCATTGGAAATAACTGGGCGACCACGGAAGACTCCAGGAACATCGGTGGTTGTTACATCAGGTATGTATTGCTTACCTTGATGAAGCCATATTTTGAGTGTGTTGAACATCTGATTTAAAATTGACAATCGACGAGAGAAGAGTTATTCCTCTCTTATCAATTGTTATTAGTAATTCGTAATTATAAATCGTGTCCGCAATATGAGAGGTCAAAACTCTTGTTACATATTGGGAAGTCTGATATTCCGTTGTTGCGCACAGCAAGTGCGAGTCCCATCCAGTTGTGCATCGATGGGTCTTTTACTTTGTAGGCTGTCAATTTACCTTCATCATTTGTAATTGCACAATGACATATTTCGCCTCGCCATCCCTCGGTGAGCGACACAACCAACTGATTAGGACGCAATTTTAGTTCGGGCATTGGCTGATAGTTTTGCGACTGTGGCAACTGATGAATACTATCAATTAAATGCTCGATATTGCTTATTGATGCCAAAACTTCTTCGTATCGTACACGAGCACGGGCATACACATCGCCTGTTGTTTTTACCACAGGTTTCACCTCAAGTTGAGAATAGGCTGCATAGGGATGCGAAGCCCGCACATCACGAGCTATGCCTGACGCCTTTGCTGCCATACCCACAAGTCCGAGACTACGTGCTGTTTCGGTACTAACCACACCTGTGCGTTCAATTCTCGACAGAACCGATGGTAGGTCGAACATTTCTTCGGCCATTTCGATAAAGTGAGGTCGATATTTAGCTATTGTCTCGTGCCAATCGTCTGCCAATGCTTGTGTGAAAGCAAAGTTTGTTTTACCTGGACGAATAAGTCCCTTAGCAAAACGGTTACCACACCATTTTTGAAAATAGTTAATCATAGGTGTGCGCAAACGTCCGAATACAGCGTTGCCCAACTGATAAGCAATATCGGTGCAAATAGCACTAAGGTCGCCAGTATGAATAGCTATGCGTTCTTGCTCCAAAGCTATAGTGCGTTCTCTGATAAGTTGTTCGCTTGGTTGGAAACCAGCTAACGCTTCGTAAGCTTGAACAAATGCAACTGAATGCCCCACCACAGTGTCGCCAGCTATCTGCTCTGCCAATGTTGCACGCTGAAGTGGTTGCTCTTTGCTCAAAAAGAGCTTTTCCAATCCACGATGTTGCCAACCAAGTTGTATTTCGAGATGATGAATTTTCTCGCCTTCGCATATAAAGCGGAAATGACCAGGCTCTATGATACCAGCATGTATTGGTCCGACACCTACACGATGAAATTCTTCACTTTGTATGTTGAAAAACGGATAATCATAGATGCTACCTTTAGTAGCTCTGTCGTGTGGGAAACGCAAGGGTTTGAGCCAAGGATGCCCGCTAAAATTAATGCCATAGAGTTCGTGCATCTCTCGCTCAAAGGGATGAAAAGCGCGGTGCATAGCTGTAAGCGATGACAAAGTAGCATCGGGCGTTGTTGTTGACGACAAAACATCGATGGTGTGCTTCTCATCATCGGCAATGCAACAAAAGAGTTGCAATTGATTATCGGCACAAGGTACAGCAAAATAGTTGACGCAATGCGCCGATGGTGTTGCCATCAGTGTATTAATGTCGGCATAAAACGCATCGTAGCTCTGCTGCTCTATGTCGCTTATGCTGACCGATTGTCCGTTGTTTATTCTCATAATTTTCTGTTAGAAAGAAATAGAGGTGCAAGTTTACTAAATTATCCTACCAAAGCTACAGCGCTATTGATAAGTTCGGCCACATAGTTAGGCGTAGCATAACCGAGCCATATGCAAGCTGCTAAAAGTGCAAATTGCATAACGATTTCGTATGTTGGTGCTTTCACACTAATGGGACGCTTACTATCTGACGATGGTGCGTGCAAAAAGAGTATGGCAAACATATCGCGACCAATAGCCCACACTATGATGGTTAGTAATATCATAGTTAGTATCAATACCATCCATGCATCGGCATCAATCATTGAGCGGAATACCATAAGTTCGGTCATAAACATACCCGATGGTGGCATTGCTGTGATGCAAAGCATAGCAATAATAAGAAAAGTGCCACCAACACCCGATGTGTTGAAGTATTTGCCCATACAACTTATCATCTTGCTGCCATAAACGCGATACAACTGACCAACATGCAAGAAAATAGCCGACTTAACCAATGAATGAAGCACTAAGTGAAGCACTGCAGCATACAAACCGATGCCACCCATTGCTATGCCCAGAACTACAACGCCCATGTGTTCAACACTTGAATAGGCGAATAGTCGCTTAACATTGTCGACTTTGACCAAATAGACAGCAGCAACAAGTATCGAAATCAAACCTGTTATCAGCAATACATTATCGGCCCAATGTTTCACATCGGTATGAGCTACAATAGCATAAATGCGATAGAAACCAATAAAGCCAGCATTCATCAACACGCTCGACATCATGCCTGCGGCTGGTGTTGGTGCTTTATCCTTGGCATCGATACCTGCGGTGAACATAGGTACTAAGCTAGCTTTTGCTGTGTAGCCCACAAAGATGAATATGAAGGCCATTTTGAGCCAAAATGAATTAAGTTCAGTAACATGTGCACTTATATTGTCGATAGTTAATCCCTCTTCGGCATTAACTCCCATTGCTATCGAGAAGAAGAGTATGCCAACATAGACAAACACAAGACTCACCGAACAAGCAAAGACATATTTCCATGTGGCCTCTATCGAACCTGAATTGCGGCGATAGAATATGAGGGCTGCGGCACTAAGTGTTGTAACCTCAACAAAGACCCACGTCAGAGCTATGTGTACCGACAAGTAAGCCATGGTAAGTGCCATAGTGAGCATCTGCATAGCACCACGATATTGAGCTCTGATACGATTTTCGCTGGCCAAATTACTGCCCGATAAATACTCAACAGAATGCACCGAGGCTGCCAACGACACAGCAGCCAATGTAAGCACAAACACTACTGATAAGCCATCGAAACGAAAGTAATCGAACTCAGTTGCACCATAGTTCATAACTGCATAGGCTGTGAAACAAAGTTGCAACACTTGCGCTGCGGCTGACACTATATTACTAAGATGCTTGCTCCGAATGACTAACTGAGCCAATCCGAGTGCTACAGCTATTATGAGATATGCTATTGTCATTTTTTTGTCTGTCGGTTTCTGATTAATCCTTTAGTTTATTGAGGTGCGACACATCGCCATCGCCAGTTACATCGCCCACCTTATTGATAAAGATACCTAGTAAGAATACACTTACCAATACATCGAGCAGTACACCCAAGTTGACCATCAACGGCATTTCATTGCCTTGCGAGAGTGAAAGAATGAATGCACCATTTTCTACAATAACGTAGCAAATAACGTGTGTTATGACTTTGCGACGTGTAGCAATGAGATACAATCCGCTCAATATGGTCGATAATGCCACTACAAAATATGTTTTGTGAACACTCTCCCCCACTACACTACGAGCCACTAAGAATGTTGCTATCACAATGCCTGTGGTAACAACTAACGACACATAGTTGGGCACACTAGGTTCAGCCTCACGAGTTATACCATTGCGCTTTATCACATGACGGATAAACATGGGCATTGCGATGGCTTTCACCACTAATGTTTCTAATAATATTGTTGCAAGATTAATAATATTCATCTCTTGCAACGATAAAATAGCAATGCCACAAATGAGCAAACCTTGCACAGTAAGCGTGTTGACATAGGTCATAAGCCTGTTGGCTATTGCTGTGTAGAACAAGGTTATTGAGAATATTGTAAGCAGTATCTCTGTCATCTCTTTTTAAATATGTTTTGTTATATCCTCTCTGTTTAAATACGCCCCATGTTTGCCATTACGCCAAAGAACATGAGCAATGCAAGCGATGTGAGCACAAGTATGAATTGAGCGTTATGACTCATTCGGTAACGCGCCATAAACGATTCGACCATACCTACACTTATGGCACACACCACCTCGATGCCCAAAAATGCCACTATCGACCACATCAAACTCATTCCACCAATGAATAGATTTGCAATCAGCGCACTATACATAGCAAATTTCATGTTAGTAGCTTGCATTATCAGACCCATATCGAAACCTGAATTGTCGAGCACCATTACTTCGTGTATCATGGTCAGCTCAAGGTGTGTCTTAGGGTCGTCTACTGGCATTCGACTATTCTCTATCATACATATCATCAGCAACACAAAAGCCGCAATGGCAGCAAATGCATACGATGTGTAGCTACCAAAATGGAATGTACCAAATATGTCGGCAAACGATGTGTGACCTGTTAATAGTCCAAGTGTACCTATAAGAACAAAGAAAGCTGGTTCTGCAAGCATCGAAAACAATGCTTCACGACTAGCACCCATGCCCTCAAATGAACTGCCCGTATCAAGTGCACCTATGATGGTGAAAAACTTACCCAACGCCAAAACATAGGCAAAGAAAATAAAATCGACCTCGAACGACACGATACCACATGTGCCGCTAAATGGCACTACACACATGGCCATCAGTACCGAAGCAAAATAGACCGATGGTGCCCATTGAAACACTTGGCTACTTGTGTTGCTAAACACTGCACCTTTACGTAGCAAACGCCATATATCGTACATTGGCTGCAATAGGACAGGACCTTTGCGCCCTTGTGCTATGCTCTTCACTCTGATTACAATGCCAGTGAAGAAGAAACTTGCTATCAGTATGAGAATAAAACTTATCATATTGTGTTGATGTGTCTTTTTTTTGTCCTTTTAGAAGAGTAATGCACTTGCTACGAGCAAAAGTATGTAGCCTAATCCGTAAACTATATAACGTTGCAGATTACCATTTTGCACAAATTGCAATTTATGCAGCAACATATTAAGTACACTAATCACAGGATTAATAATGCGTTTTTCACAAAAATCAGAATCGGAACTCATGTGTCCTCTGTCTTTAGGGAATATCTCTTCTGTGGTCAGCGAGTTAAAACGACTACTTGTTGGCAATATGCTACGGAACAAATCGGCCAACGTACGAGCAAATGATTTGCTTGTATATTGTATTCCTTTTATAGGTTGTGCATAACCACATCCCCATGTATTTGTTACGTGCGATGGGTGTGCCTTAACAGCCTTAAACCTAATCAGAGCAACAACTGCTATTATTGCCACAAAGATGAGAAAACCGTGTGCAACCTCACCTATTATCTCTGAGAAGCCTGCAATGTTGCCAGCAGCAGCAGCCCCAATATTAACCTGATAAGTAAGTTCACTTATATATGCTGCCACATCAAAGAAAAACGATGGGAATAATGCTATTATAATTATTGGCAATAACAACACATAAGCAGGCCAAAGCATGGCTTTACTTACCTCTTGTGGTATGTTGTGAAGTTGTGTGCGTGGCGTTCCAAGAAATATAACACCAAAACTCTTAGTAAATGCCAACATCGACACGCCACCAATGATGGCCAATGCTGCACCTGCTAATACCATAAGCACAGGTATCAGCAAACCAGTTTCGTTAAATCCGTTGAGAAAACTGCCATAGATAACAAACTCTGACACAAAGCCTCCCAATGGAGGTAACCCTCCTATAGCTATCGAACCAATGAGAAAGATAAGAGCAGTACGTGGCATTTGTTTTATCAGTCCACCAAGCTCCTCCATGTTACGAGTATGAGTTGCAACATACACATTGCCTGCCCCGAAGAAGAGCAACGCTTTAAATAAGGCATGATTGAGTGTGTGAAGCAATGCACCAGCAAAGCCCAAAACAGCAAGCATTGCCGACTCATTTGCTATGCCTATCAATCCCACACCTATGCCCATTGTTATGATACCAATATTTTCGATAGTACAATATGCAAGCATACGCTTAAAATCACGATGCACTGCGGCATTAACAATTCCATACAAACCACTTAGTACACCAAGCACAAGCACTGTAATACCAAGTTGCATCTGACCATTGCTCATAAATGCAGCAAAACGTATTATACCATAGATACCAGCTTTTACTATCACACCCGACATTACACCTGACACATGCGAAGGTGCTGCTGGATGCGCATAGGGCAACCATGAATGAAATGGTATGATACCTGCTTTAAACCCAAAACCAGCAACCAATGCAAGCATAAACAAATAAATCTCCTTGCTGCTTGCTTGTGCCAAATATGTTCTGACAGCATCAAAATCGAGCAAACCTGTAACTGCATATACTCGACAAAATGCTGCAGTGATAAGCAACACGGCTACATGGCTCTGTATGAAATAGTTGAGTCCGGCCTTTAGAACAAGTGGTTTTTCGTTCTCAAAAATGACAGCGAAAAATGAACCTATGGCCATCATCTCCCAACCAAGCAAGAATATTATTAGGTTGCGTGTGCACATGAGCACTACCATACCAATAAACGTAATAGCATACGACAACCAATGCAATCGTATCTGTCCTTTTCGCTGGTCGTAGTGCGATAAATAACCACGCCCATACCATGCTCCTATTATGAAAATGAATGTCACTATGGATAAAAACCAAAGCGACAATTGGTCGGGCGCGAACAGACTACGCCCATCAATAGCATTAAAGAGGTTTGTTAGCAACATCTTAAACTTTGCGTTGTTAAAACTCGATTCTTTGGATATTTATGGTCTTCACGACCCAAAACGAGTGCAAGTTTATCAAAAAACCACCCTCGATGTTATTTGCATTGTCGTCTTTTACGAAGAATTAACGAAAACAGTATCAAACAATATGGAGATATGATAACATCACATCTCCATATTTCATATTTCTTGTTTCATTTTTACATCGCATCGTATGCTGTTTTCAGCCATGCAAAACGATTTTGAAGCCAAATCTTCATACACTGCACTTCGTTTTGGTAGCTACCCCAACCAACATTTTCCTTCATCAGGACACTCTGCTAAGAGTTCATCAATTGTTTTGTGTAACACTGGGTGTACTAAGTTACTCCACTTTTCGGTCAATGGCTGCAGAGTAAATCGGCGTTTATGAAGCAACGGATGTGGAATAGTTAGCTCTTGTGTGTTTAGTATCAGATTGTCGCAAAATAGAATATCAATATCGATAATGCGCGACTGATATTGTCCGCCAACGCTTTTGGTTGTTCTCCCTAACCTTTTTTCAATGCTTTGAGTGGCTACAAGCATTGCTTGTGGTTCTTTGTTGGTTGTTATCTCAATCACCTGATTTAGAAATAGGTCGGCCGATTCAAATCCCCACGATTTACTACAATAAAATCCTGACTGAGCTATGATGGTGCCTATCTTCTCCAACTCTCCTGCAGCCTGTTCAAACGTATTACGCACATCACCAATATTACCTCCAAGCAAAAGCAAATAGTGTCGCTGGTTATTTTGCTGCAACATTACTTTCTCGTTTTTCAATATATTCGATGATAAGATCGGCACACTGTTCGATACTCATATTGCCAGAGTTTATACAAATGTCGTACGACGAAGCCATACCCCACGTCTTGTTGGTGAAGAAGTTATAATACTCAGCACGAGCTGTTTCGAGTGTTTCGATGCGTCGATGTGCCTCTTCTGCCGACAGGTTGAAATATTCCGACGCTCGACGTATACGTTCGCTGATTGGTGCCATGATAAACACATCGGTACGGTTCGGATAGTCGCGCAAGATGTAGTCCGATGCTCGTCCTACAAACACTGCTCCACCTTCCGATGCTGCTCTGCGTATAGCATCGCTCTGAAACTTAAAGAGATTTTCGGAAGTTAGGCAACTATTATTATTGGGCATGTGTGCCGACATAGCGAAATAATTAGTCAGACGCGACAGGAGTGAACCTTTTTCATCATGCGACTCAAAAAACTCATCGCGGATGCCACTTTCGCGAGCTGCCAAGCTAAGTATCTCATGATCATAGAAAGCCAACCCCAAACGCTCAGCAAGTAACTTACCTACTAGTCGACCACCACTACCTACTTGTCTACCTATGGTTATAATTTGATTCTGGTTCATAGAGTAGTATCTATTTTTGGTTAAACTTTTTTATTTGTCTGATAAGCATAATAGCCACAATAGCCGCCGACAAAAAATCGGCCATTGGCATACTAGCCCAAACGCCATCAACACCAAAAAACTTTGGCATAAAGATGAGAAATGGTATAAGCATTAAAAGCTGACGTGTAAGCGATAAAAAGACAGCTTTGTGAGCCATGCCAAGTGACATAAAGAAACCTGTTGATGTAATCTGAAAACCAACCAACGGGAACATACATGTGATTATGCACAATGCATGACTGCCTATGCTTATCATCTCAGTATCGGATGTGAACAATCCCACGGCAAATTCTGGACAGAACATACTAAGCAAGAAACAACTTGTTGTTACCGCCACAGCTGCAACAACGGTAAGTTTGTAGGCGCGTATCGACCTCTGAATTTGTCCGGCACCATAGTTATAACCCAAAATAGGTTGCATACCTTGGTTAAAGCCATTGGCTATCATAACAAATACAAATGCAATGCGGTTAATAATACCATAAGCACCAACATAATAGTCGCCTCCGTTCTCTTTCAGTCCGTTGTTGATAAGCAACACCACAATGCATGCACAGAAATTTGTAAAAAATGGTGCGCAACCTATACTTATAATGCCTTTTGCTATTTTAGGACGAAATTTAAATATGCTGCGTTTGAATCTGATGTATGTTTCGGGTCGAGTGTAGTGATAACAGATGCCTAAGAATGCTACACCTTGTGCACAAAGTGTGCCTATGGCTGCACCACGAATACCCATCTTAAGCACAAATATGAACACATAGTTAAACACTGCATTGATGCACACCGCTATAAGCGTAGCTGCCATAGCACGCTGCGGATAACCCGATGCTCGCACCACATCGTTCAGACCCAAATAGAGATGCGTAAGCACATTGCCACAGAGCAACACTTGCATGTATTCACGTGCATAAGGCAACGTGTTCTCGCTTGCACCAAAGAATATGAGTATTGGGTCGAGGAAAGCAAGCGCACCTATCATAAAGAGTAATCCGATAACAATGTTAAGAATAACCACATTACCCAAGGTATTTTCAGCACCCTCTATGTCTTTCTGTCCCATCTTCACCGACACCAATGTCGACGAACCTATACCGACCATAGCACCAAAGGCTGCAGAAAGATTCATGAGTGGAAATGTTATAGCCAAACCTGCTATTGCCAAATTATCGCAACCACGACCGATAAAGATACTATCGACCATGTTGTAAAGCGAAGCCGCTGTCATGGCTATTATTGATGGTATGGAGTAACGCAATAGCAACCGACCAATGCGCTCTGTGCCAAGTTCGTGTTGTTTTGTTGTCTCTATCATTGTTGCTTCTTTTCTCTGTTCTCACGACGAATACGTCGGAAGTCATCAACTATCATAAGCGCCTCTTCGCGTATGCTACTGGGCAAGCACACTTGACGTAGCTGCAAACTCTTGAGCCAACCCGACACCTCGTGTAGTTGCAATGTTAGCAGCACTTCTCTAAATTCGTCAATCTCTGCTTCGCTATAGTCATTCTCGCCTTTACCTCGATAGAGGTCAAGCTCTTCGTCGCTATAGTATATTATCTCTTCGCTAAGTGTTAGCAAGGTCTCTGCCTCACACACTTCGTGTGCACCGCAACATTCTATATTCGGATTAACTTTCTTTTTCGCCTCCTCTTCGGCTTTTATCTCGGGCAAGTCGCGCCTATGACTTCTGACCAAATAGACTATTAGCAAAACTGTTAATAGGGCAATAACGATAAGTATTACAGCTGTTGTCATTCTATGTGAAGATGTATAACGAGCGCAAAGTTCGGAAAATATTGCGACATTTGTACCCGCTATCATTGTTGCTACAATATAGCAATATGTTAATTATGATTTATATGCTCTCATTTCTCATTCCAACATACAACAATTTGTGCATCGAACTTGCTATCGAATTATCGGCACAGATAACTGCATGTGGCATAGTGGCTGAAGTGATTGTAATGGACGATGGTTCGACCAATATGAACCTTGTTGCCCAAAATGAGCAGATAAACCAAATAGCACATTGCCGATTTGTGCGCAACACAACAAATGCCGGACAAGCTACAACACGCAACGTCTTAGCTA
>JBGUYH010000079.1:0-17704 GCA_045118595.1 Bacteroidales bacterium
ACCAAGGTGTTGTCATTAAGTGGTATGTCGGCTATAGTAGTAGGCATATTGGCGATAGTGGCAGCAATGCTAGCAAATTGCATAATAGAGAATGGGTGGTCACATATATATAAGGTAAGAAGTTTGATGTTGTTGGCTATCCTTTTGTTTATTATATGTTTTGCTATAGTTCTCATTTTTTCTAAATGGAAAGCGAAGAAGAATGGTTTGATGTTTAAGTTTGACAGAACAGTGCAAAAGATGCTTTGGAATTTCTTTTTGCCACTTATCGTCGGAGGCGTATTGTGCTTAGGATTGATTTATCAGGGATATTACGGACTGACATCCTCTATCATGCTTATATTTTACGGTTTGGCGCTTATCAATTTATCTAATTTTACTTTTTCCAATATTAGATATTTGGGATATGTTCAGTTAGTACTTGGAGTGATTGATTTTCTGATGGTTAATTATTCTCTGTTGTTTTGGATGATAGGATTTGGTGTATGTCATGTTGTATATGGTATCATGTTTTATTTAAAGTATGAAAGAAAAAATGGAGAGAACTGAGGCACTTTAGGTTATGTCAGTAAAATCGTTTATTGAAATTCAATCAGATTATGAATTTGGATTTAAAAAATATCAATAAAGCGTTCGAAAGTAAGGTTCGATTAGGCATCATGTCGGTATTGATGGTGAACGAAGAGATGGATTTTTCCTCTCTGAAATCGCTATTGGAACTTACAGATGGTAATTTGGCTAGTCATATGAGAGGTTTGGAAGAAATGGGCTATATCGAATCGAAAAAGCAATTCATTGGACGTAAGCCAAATACGACTTATAGCATTACAAATGAAGGACGTGTAGCGTTTACTGACCATTTAAATGCATTGGAGGCTTTTTTGAAAAAATCAATGAATAAATAAATTTTTTTTAACTATATACTTTTGAAATTCAAAGTACTTTTAAAACATAAGAATATGGAAAATATAAACGAAAAGAGGGAAGAGACCAAAGAGGTTATGGTTGTTAATCCCAACAAGAGATTGATGCTAAAGTCGATAGCGATAGGTATTATTACTCTATTACTACTTATCCCCATAAAGATGGTGGAGGGTTTGATAGAAGAACGTGAGCAGACTGCAATGTCAGCTATGAGTGATGTGTTTGAGCAATGGGGAGGTGAGCAGTTGATTATAGCTCCAACTATCAATTATGATACGAAAGTTAAGTATTCTCGTAAGGAAGGAAAAGAAGTAAAATATGAATACATTAAACAGCATATAAGATTGCTTCCTGAAAATTTGAAAATTAGTGGAGATATTAATTCGCAGCAGCTGAAAAGGGGAATTTATGAGATAGTAACATATAATGCACCTCTTGAAATTGTTGGTGATTTTTACTTTACTGATGAGGAAATTGAGAGTTTTGGAAAAGATATTTCAAAAGAATCGGTGCAAATGTCGGTTTCAGACATAAAAGGAATTACAGAAGAGGTAAAATTGACATTGGGAGATAAAACATATACGATGATTCCAGATGGGGAATCAGAGCTGTCAACGAAAAAATTCTCGGCTTATGTAGATTTGTCGCAGTGGAAAGTAGGAGATAAGGTGCCGTTTAAAGTGGTTTTAAATTTGAAAGGGTCACAAGCTTTGAAATTTCTACCATTGGGAAAGGAGACTATGGTTTCGCTTAATTCAAATTGTAAGACTCCTAGTTTTTGTGGTAATTTTTTACCTATGACAAGAAAGGTAAGAGAAGATGGTTTTAGCAGTGATTGGAAGATTTCTTATATAAATAGGTCATATCCTCAGATGATTGTAGACAATATAGATACAGATTTATTAAGCGAATCAGAGTTTGGTGTGAATTTGTTGATACCTGTGCAGCACTATCAGAAGACATTGCGTTGTGTGAAGTATGCAGAGTTGTTTGTCATTCTCACCTTTGTCTTATTTTTCTTTATTGAGATAATTCAGAAGAAAAGCGTTCATCCATTGCAATATACATTGGTTGGTTTGGCATTGACGTTATTCTATTCATTGTTACTTTCAATGTCAGAACATATCGGATTCGTACCATCTTATTGGATTTCAACGATAATGACAGTCATCTTGATTACCTTTTATTCCGTAGGAGTATTGAAAATATGCAAAACTGCAATTTATATTGGGGCTTCGTTGTTAGGGCTCTATACTTACATATTTATATTGATCCGAATGGAAACATACGCATTGTTGGCTGGTAGTTTAGGGTTGTTTGTTATTCTTGCTGTGTTGATGTATATCTCTCAACGCATTAATTGGTCGAAAGTGGGATAGCTACATTTTTGGAAATTAAACAATGTAACAGTCAGAAATGAAAGTTTCTGGCTGTTTTTTTATAAATATCATTTCTTCCATCCTTTATTGAAGTACAAAAAAGGAATTTAGTGCTATACAAGTAGATAATTCACCAATTAATATCTACTTTTGAAGTGCTTATAGTAAGTAAAAAAATATTTGTATAAAATTATTATTAGCAATTCAATGGAGCGTAAGGTTATACAACGAAGGATTCGCATACTTATTGCATTTTTTATGTTGGCTCTAATATTGTCAGGCATAACTGCATTTCCTATTGAAACAGAATTGAAAATGCTATGCTATTTTGCAAATGTCGATTCGGTAACTGTAAATGATTCTGCTGAAATTTTCAGATTTATACATTCAATAAAAGAGTGTTTTACTGAGTTAAATCAGGAAACACCTCAGATAGCTTACGGTTATGATTGGTTAGCTTTTGCTCATATTGTAATAGCCATACTGTTTATTGGTCCATTGAAAAATCCTATCCAAAATAAATGGGTAATTCAATGGGGAGTTATTGCATGTGTTGCAATTCTGCCACTTGCATTTATTTGCGGACCAATCAGAGAAATACCGCTTTATTGGCAATTCATTGATTGTTCGTTTGGAGTTTTTGGCATAATACCATTGCTAGTGTGCCTAAAATGGATCAAAGAGTTAGAGAAAACTGATGCTACAAACTAAATAAATTGGTGGGCAGAATTTAAATTTTAATGTTGTTATAGTCACATCTGTATACACCTAAATAAGTAGCAAATTCTAAAAATGTATCCTAATAAAGGTGTTTTGCGTAGAAAATCGATATTTTTTAGTTTCAATTATAATTCATACCTTTGCAAGGTTGTAAATACACCTACATAACCTTATTGTTCTAAACAGGAGATATTATTATGGCTAAAGGGCATTACAAATACAATCCAGAAACACTCAGTTACGATGTTGTGAAATATGGCTTCAAATACTATGTTTCACGTTTTTTTGTACACGCATCAGTAGGAACAGTACTTGGTGTCGCTTTTTTCTTTGTATACATATATGTTTTTGATAGTCCAGAAGAGAAAAAATTGAAGCGCGAAAATCATGAGTTATTGTCGCAGTACGAACTTATGAATAAGAAGCTTGATCAGATAGAAGAAGTGCTTGAAGATGTACACATGCGCGATGAGAATATCTATCGTGTTATCTACGAAGCCGATTCGATACCAATGTCGGTGCGCAAAGCTGGCTTTGGTGGTGTTAATCGCTATGAAGCATTGGAAGAGATGGACAATTCAGAACTTGTGATAGAAACAGCACGTCGTTTGGATCAAGTGTCGAAAGAGTTGTATGTGCAAAGTGTATCATTTGACGAGATAATTGATTTGGTGAAGAAAAATGATGAAATGACCAAATGTATACCAGCCATAATGCCTATTAGCAACAAAGATTTGTCGCGCACAGCATCGGGTTGGGGATGGCGTATTCATCCTATCTACAAGATAAAGAAGTTTCATGAAGGTATGGACTTTTCGGCTCATGCTGGTACCGAGATATTTGCTACTGGTGATGGTGTGGTTACCGCAGTAGAAACTTCGTATAGCGGTTATGGCAAACATGTCAAAATTGACCATGGTTTTGGCTATGGTTCGCTCTATGGTCATATGAGTGCATTTAATGTTAAGGTTGGACAGCATGTGAAGCGTGGCGATGTAATAGGCTACGTGGGTTCAACTGGTACATCGACAGCGCCACATGTGCATTATGAGGTTATCTTGAAAGGCAAAAAAGTAAATCCACAATTTTACTATTTCCAGGAAGGATTGTCGGCTGAAGAGTATGACCGAATGATAGAAATCTCGACCAATACCAACAAGACATTCGATTAATAGAAAGTATCAAAATCATGGAGGGTAATATCAAAAATACCTTTAGACCATTGCTGACTAACAAGTATGTTATTTCAGTGGTCATATTGTTATTGTGGTTGTTGCTCTTCGATGCTAATAGTCTAATGTTGCGTTATGAATTGCATCGGAAGGTGGTGCAGATGGAATCTGAAAAAGAGAAACTTATAGAGACAATCGCGCAAACAGAACGCAAAATGGATGAGTTGAAGAGCGATAGAGATAAACTTGAAAAATTTGCTCGCGAAGAGTATTTGATGAAGCGCTCTGATGAAGTGATATTCATCATAAAAGAGAAATAGAGAATCAATTTTAATTTCAGCAATGGGAAAAAGAATATATGCGTTGCAAAACGTAGCAATGGCAGTTGCTTTGATAGGTGTCATTGCGTATGTGTTTGGCTTTGCATGGGGTTGGGCTATATTGGCAGTAGCTGCTTTTGTTCTTGCTATGGCTCGTTTGTTTATCAGAGCACGCATAACTGATAAAAATGCCATGCGATTGGCCAGCATATTGATGTTTGGAGCTGTATTATTGCTTGCTTCGGCATACCTGATGTACTCAGGTAAGCATTATTGGGTTTTACCTCTTCTTATTGATGCTCTGATAGAGTTATATGTTAGTTTTCGTCTAAAATAGTAGCGATGAATTTTATCGTATTTTTTTTCATATTGGCATTGTATGTTGTAGGATGTGTATTTGTTGGAGCTCGGTTGTCAAAATGCTTACCAACACGCACTTCTCGACGCATTTTTAGAATAATGGTTGGTGTTATGTCAACTCTATTCTTTGTACAAAGAATAGTTAGTGCAGCAGTGCCTGAATATGTTAACCGAATATTGTATGTGGTTAGTACAATGTGGCTTGTGGTAGTTATGCATTTAGTCATCGTACTATTCATTTTTGCAATAGCTCGTTTTATAGCTCGTAAGCGTAATGGAAATGTTCCACCTGCAAACATGCATACCTTTTGGAACTCGTGGCTCATTGTGGGTATAATTCTTTTCTGTGGAATAATTAATGCATATACCCCCAAGCTAACACACTATACTCTGCATAATGATAATATATTGCAAGGCGATACCGTGCGTATTGCATTAGTGTCCGATTTGCATATGGGATATGCTGTTCGTAGTGGTGATATGGAGCGACTCGCAACAATTGTGAATGCTCATGATGTCGACTTTTGCCTTATTGCTGGTGACCTTTTTGATGGCGATGTACGACCTGTAATTGATGGTGATTTGGGTGCACCACTCAGAAAAATGAAAACACATCGAGGTACGTTCGCTGTACTTGGTAACCATGAATATATGGGCGATGCTGACATAGCTGCGGATTATATCCGTTCGCTTGGCATAACTTTGTTGCGCGATTCAGCTGTAGCAGTGTCGACTACATCGTTCAATATGAAACCATTTATCTGGTTTATTGGTCGAGATGATATGACAATAAATAAGTTTGGCAAAGAACAAGCATGCAAAGATATTGCTGAGCTAAACAATGATACATGTCAGTTTAAAGTTGTTATCGATCACCAACCAGGTCGTTTCGACGACAGTGAACGTATTGGAGCTAACTTGCATGTATCTGGACATACTCATGCCGGACAGGTGTGGCCGATGCGCATATTTACCAAGATGATATACGAACTCGACTATGGCTATATGAGTAAAGGTAGCACCGATTTTATTGTAACATCGGGATTTGGAACGTGGGGACCTCGTTTCCGCACTGGTAATACGCCTGAGGTGGTTATTATCGACATAACGCATTAATGTTTTTTGCTCTTCTCGCCAGAATCAATCAAATCAATCAATATAATAGACTATGAAACATGTATTTTGCATTTCGTTATCGCTTTTGATAATGTCGTGCAGCGCGAGTAAGCAAAGTGAAGTGAATAAACCTCTGTCGCAACAGATGGTCGAGGCACATGGCTTGGGTGACTTCGATTGCAACAAGAAACATAAAGACTCATTATCAACTACAGGGTGGGATTATGTTAGTGGACTTGTGGCGAGTGCTGTATTGAAAGCGTACGAAATGTATCCGCAACAAACAATCTATTTGCAAGCTGTTAAGAGTTTTGCCGATTATAGTACATCGTTAAGTGGTGACTCTGTGTTTAAAGCCCCTAAACGTATATCAGCCATTGGCGAAAGCAACCTCGATGATATAGCTGCGGGTAAAATATACTTCACACTTTACAAAGATGCAGTATTGCGACACGATATAGCCGATATGAACAAATACAAAGCAGCTGCTACAATGTTGCGTAATAGGCTGAAATACAATCATCAGCGCATAGCTAACGGACAAGCAGAAGGTGGCTTTTGGCATAAAAAGCAGTATCCAAATCAGATGTGGCTCGATGGACTCTACATGGGCGCTGCATTCTATGCCCAATGGCAATATGAATTCGGAGCAGAATTGGGCGATGCTGATAATACAGAGTCGTGGAATGATATAGCAAAGCAGTTTATCATATTGCATAATCAGACCTATGATGCTGACAAACAATTGTGTTATCATGGTTGGTCAGCAACACCAACCGATGCTAATTCATTTTGGGCAGTAAATGAAGTAAAAAAAGGTTGTAGTCCTGAATTTTGGGCACGTGGTATGGGATGGTATTTCGGTGCACTTACTGATGTACTTGAGTTTATGCCTACTACACATCCTAATTATCAAACATTGCTTGAAAACTACCAAATGGTAGCTGCTGGACTTAAACGATGGCAAGATAGTAAGAGTGGTGTGTGGTATCAGTTGTTGCAATACGATAGTAATACTTCGGCCGACGGACATGGTGATGAGATAGACGGAGAATTATATAATGTTGGTACACAAGCTAATTATCTTGAGTCTTCGGCATCATGTATGTTTGCATATTGTTTTTTTAAGGGAGTGCGTTTAGGATTACTTAATGCCGATGAATATCTTCCTGTGGCACAAAAGGCTTTTGACGGTATACAGAGTGAATTTTTGTTCACTGATGAAAATGGTAAACTAGGAATTGATCATATATGTGCTTCGGCTGGGCTCGGACCACAGAAAGATCACTCGCGTACAGGTACTATTAACTACTATTTGGCAGGTACCGATGTGGTTATAACACGCAACGAAGGAAAGGCCATTGGTACATTCATAATGGCTGCACTTGAAAAAGAATTGTCTGACCATCGTTAATATTGAATATATGAATATTGCAATACGAATAATATCAACATTAATGTCAGTAGTAGTATTATCTACTATAGCTATGGCACAACCTAATGCTCCTGATATTGTAGTGTCAAAAGATGGTAAAGGACAATTTTCATCAATACAAGAAGCCATAATGTCTGTACGCGATTATAAACCAACACGTACCACTATATATGTGAAAAAAGGTGTTTACGAAGAGAAAATTAGAATACCAGCCAATAAATGTGATATAACAATAATAGGTGAAGATGCAGAAAATACAATCATTACGTGGAATGATTATGCAGCCAAAGATAATATGGGCACCTTCAAAACATGGACTTTGCGCATTGATGGTGATGGCATTAGAATGGAAAATATCACAATTCGCAACACTGCTGGTAGGGTAGGACAAGCGGTTGCTTTGCATGTTGAAGGTGATAAGTGTGAATTTGTAAATTGTAATCTGATAGGTGATCAAGATACACTATTTACTGGTACAGCTGGTAATAGAGAATATTTTCGCAATTGCCATATAGAAGGTACAACAGATTTTATCTTCGGACAAGCAACTGTGTGGTTTGAGAAATGTGATATATTATGCAAAGCCAATTCATATATCACCGCAGCATCAACACCTATTGATTCACCATATGGCTATGTCTTCAATAAGTGTCGGATTACAGCTACCGATGATGTTACAAAATTGTATCTTGGCAGACCATGGCGTGCCTATGCATATACACTTTTTGCATTATGCGAATTGCCCAAGTGCATAGTGCCCGAAGGTTGGCATAATTGGGGACGAGTTGAAAACGAAAAAACAGCACGTTATGCCGAATATAAAAATATAGGAGAAGGCGCATCTGACGTAGCGCGTGTAACATGGAGTAAGCAACTTTCAGATTCCGACTTTGCACAGATAACATTAATCAGTGTAATGGCTAAAAATGCGGAATGGGCACCACACTACGATAATAGTAAGTAATACCTTTTCCATCCTCTATCGGATAAAAGTGAATAGTAATAACTATATAAACTATATTAGCGATAAATTCGCCTCTGTAATGCCACAAAATTGTATGTTTTGTTAAGCTATTAGGAGAGAATATATACAAGTCAATAAATTCAAAAAGACGCAAATATGTTATTTGAAGAGATGAACATAAACAAGTTTCTGAAACGTTCAATCGACGCAATGAAACTTACTGAACCAACACTTATTCAGCAGCGCACTTTCCCCGTAGCTATGTCGGGTCGCGACATTATGGGCATAGCACAAACAGGAACAGGAAAGACAATAGCATATTTGTTGCCATGTATGAATCAATGGAAGTTTATAGCTGGTAATCCACCACAGATACTTATTGTTGTGCCAACTCGTGAACTTGTAGTGCAAGTATGTGAAGTAGCATCACGAATAGCCGATGGTACAAGCATTAAGTGTGTAGGCGTATTTGGCGGAGTTGGCGTTATGCCACAAGCTGCTGCCGTAGCAGATGGAGCTGATGTATTAGTTGGTACTCCTGGGCGTTTGCTTGATATGGTACTTGACGGACATATATCATTGCGTAATGTTAGAAAACTTGTTGTAGATGAAGTTGATGAAATGCTCGAACAAGGATTTCGCACACAAATGGGACGTTTGTTCGATCTTCTACCAAAGAAACGTCAAAATTTGCTATTTTCAGCTACGTTGACAGCCGATATAGAGAAACTTGTTGATACTTATTTCAATAATCCATGTCGAATAGAGGCAGCACCGATGGGTACACCACTCGAAAATATAGAGCAGCATCTTATTCACGTACCAAATTTCAATACTAAAATAAATCTGCTGAAGCATTTGCTAAGAAAAGCAGAGATGTCACGTGTGCTTGTTTTTGTAAGTAGCATAGCATTGGCCGATAAAGTGTTCGACTTAATAAGTGGAGAATTTGTCGATGGTGAGGCTGATTATATACACTCAAAACGTACACAAAGTCAGCGTTTTAAAGCTGTTAAAGGTTTTGGCGATGGACAGATGCGAGTTCTCATTGCTACCGATGTTGTTGCACGTGGTATCGATGTGAGCAATGTGAGTCATGTTATAAATTTTGATTTACCTACCGAACCTGAACAATATATTCACCGCATAGGTCGTACGGGTCGTGCTGATAAGAAAGGTGTTTCGATAGCATTTTGTTCTCCACTTGAAGTTGATAAACTTCGGGAAATAGAGACATTAATGAGTAACACACAAATACCAACTGACGAAATGCCTACTGAGGTTGAAATTAGTAATGTGTTGTCTGATTTTGAAATGCCAACTTACAAAATGCGCAATTCGTTTGTTGAAACAGATGCCAAGCCAGGTAGCGCTTTTCATGAGAAGAGTGAAAAAAACAAGAAGACAAATCATAAAGTGAGTCATGAAACACTTATGCGCAAAAAGTATGGAAAACACTACGAGGATCACAAACGAAATAAGTAATATGGAAAAAACAGTAAAACTCGATAGTGTCGATATTCTGATACTACGAACTCTTCAAGACGATTCACATCTCACTACAAAAGAAATAGCCCAAAAGGTTAACTTGTCGGCTACTCCTGTTTTTGAGCGTGTAAAGCGTTTAGAGCGTGAAGGTGTGATAAAACGTTATATTGCCATTGTTGATGCTGATAAAGTCGGACATGGTTTCTGCGTTTTCTGTGCAGTAAAGTTAAAATCGTTGAGTCATGAATACGTTGAAAGTTTTACCTCAGGAATAAAAAATATTCCAGAAGTTTCAGAGTGTTACAACGTATCTGGCGAGTACGACTATATGCTCAAAATACAAGTACCTGATATGAAGTCGTATCAGCATTTCATTCTCAACGTGCTCGGACGTATGGAGAGTTTAGGGTCACTTACAAGTATGTTTGTGATGGATGAAATAAAACACGACTATGGTGTTAATATTTGAGCTGCTAATGCCTCATTGGGTTTCTCTGTCGGATTCGACATTTGTTCGGATGCCAAACGTTGAAACATGTCATCGTATTGAGCCTCATATGCTTCAAAAAGTGATGCTATATCATTGATGATGATAGTGTTCTGTCCGTCTGACTCAATTATATCTTTTACTGCCGAATAGAATAAATCAGTTGCAACAATATGGCTGAGCATTTTATCGTATTGATCTTTAATATTGTCAGCAAACTCTTTATTTATTTCGTCAATAGTTACCAAATCACCTTTCTGATTCTCGCCATCCTTGTAATATGGCGTATTACCTAATGTTAGGCCGTGTAGTATCTTCCGAGTAGGTGCTGGATTTTTACGATGATATAGCTCAGTGCTATATGTGTCGGCAAGTGATTCGATATTGTTGTCGCAAATGTATTTCTTGTCAATGTAGTTATGTACTATCTCGTATTCAATGTTATCGCTATAGATATAGTTGTTTTCGAAATAGTAAGCATACCACAATTCTTGAAGTCGCTTTTGGTCTTGTTTTTTTGACAAAAGATTCAGAGCTGTTAAGTAATTGTACTCAACATATTGTATTTTGTCTTCTTGCGAATTGTCAGAGATGTTTTTTTCATACTCTGGTGTGTATGTCACCGCTATATTATATAGCATAATGAGATATGTAAGTGTTTGTTCCATCGCTGTTTGTTGTTTATTGTTGTTGTTGTAACTATACGAGAATATGTGCAGCAAGTTTTATGATGGTGCTTTTTTTGAATATTTATGGTTTTTTGAGTTGTAATATGGGGGGGCGGTGAACTTTAAAAACTTTATTGAAGTAGTAAATTGTTATTTTGTTGATACATAAAGTGTTAGTGTTGTATTGTGCGCTATTTAAAGAAAAAATGTGCAAAAATATTATGCTACACTATTGCGAGTTAAAAAATAAGTAGTAACTTTGCATCGCTTTTGAAAGGGACAACGCTTGTAAAGGCAAGAATGTTGCAAAAGCATGAAATAATGAAACGCCAAACTATTCTTTTAAAAAGGTGTGGTAGTTCAGCTGGTTAGAATACGTGCCTGTCACGCACGGGGTCGCGAGTTCGAGTCTCGTCCATACCGCTCCCTTGAAATTAGCGTCATTGGTCAATCGACTAATGACGCTTTTTTGTTAATAGGGGCATATTGGGAGGTATGTATAGTTATTGTTAAGTAATTAGTTGTTCGTCGACAATTACTAAGTTGGCAGATTGAATTTTTTTTATTTCATTTGCGCTCTGAAATATTAAAACACAGAAATGGGTAAAGTTCTTCAGATTGGAGTAGGCGGTGTAGGTACAGTAGCCGCTCATAAAATGGCTCAGCAGCCACATATTTTTGAGGAGATAACACTTGCAAGTCGCACAAAGAAAAAGGTAGATGCAACGGCAGAGGCCATATTTAAAGCAACAGGTGTTAGGGTACGCACAGCACAAGTTGATGCAGATAGTGTAGATGAACTTGTGAAGCTTATCAACGAAGTGAAGCCTGATCTTGTTGTTAACTTAGCGTTGCCATATCAAGATTTAACAATAATGGAGGCCTGCCTTGCTACAGGTGTGTCGTATCTCGATACAGCGAATTATGAGCCTAAAGATGAAGCTCATTTTGAATATAGCTGGCAGTGGGCATACAAAGAACGTTTTGAACAAGCAGGTCTGACTGCAATTTTGGGTTGTGGTTTTGATCCTGGTGTTTCTGGAGTATTTACTGCTTATGCAGCTAAGCATCATTTCGATGAAATACATACTCTCGATATTGTTGATTGCAACGCAGGTAATCATCATCATGCCTTTGCTACAAACTTTAATCCAGAGATAAATATTCGTGAGATAACTCAAAAAGGACTTTATTACAAGGATGGAAAATGGATTGAGACCGAACCTCTTGAGATACACAAGTCTTTGACCTATCCTAATATAGGCGCTCGCGAATCGTATCTGCTTCATCATGAAGAACTTGAAAGTTTAGTAAAGAATTATCCGACAATAAAGCAAGCTCGTTTTTGGATGACATTTGGAGAGCAATATCTGAAGCATCTTGATGTTATACAAAACATCGGTATGAGTCGTATTGATGAGATAGAATATGAGGCACCACTTGCTGATGGTACAGGTGTAGCAAAGGTTAAGATAGTTCCATTGCAATTCTTGAAAGCCGTGTTGCCAAATCCCCAAGACTTGGGCGAGAATTACGATGGTGAGACATCAATAGGTTGTCGCATTCGAGGTGTAAAAGACGGAAAAGAACGTACATACTACATATACAATAACTGTAGTCATCAGGAAGCTTATAAAGAGACAGGAATGCAAGCGGTATCGTATACCACAGGTGTGCCAGCTGCTCTTGGTGCAGAAATGTATCTGAAAGGTTTATGGAAGAAACCTGGTGTGTGGAACGTAGAAGATTTTGATCCAGATCCGTTTATGGCTCGACTCGGTGAACAAGGATTACCTTGGATTGAGGAGTTTGATGGTGATTTGGAACTCTGATAAATGCCCCAATATAGTGAGCAACAATCGTAGAAATACGTTTTGTTGCTTTTTTCGGAATAGTATGCGCAAACGTTTGAATTGAACATCAGCGATTGTAGTAACATTTCCTAGTTTGAAATGGTAAAATTGCAACGCAATTAAGTCATTTCGCCAAGTTGACGAATTATAACAGAAATAATAAAACATAAACAATTTAAGGTAATTATGGATTTCGTAGAGAACCTTAAAAATCGTGCTTCTAAAAACAAGAAGCGTATCGTCCTTCCAGAGGGCGCAGAAGAACGTAATATCAAAGCTGCCGATAGCGTATTGGGCGAAGGTTATGCCGACATCATTCTTATTGGCGATGAAGCCGAGATTAAGGCTAATGCTGAAAAGTATGGTTTGAAAAACATTTCAAAGGCTACAATTGTTGACCCCAAAAACAATCCTAACAAAGCTAAATATGCTAACTTGCTCTTCGAACTTCGTAAGAATAAGGGTATGACCGAAGAACAGGCTACAAAACTTGCAGAAGAGCCTCTCTATCTTGGTTGCTTAATGATAAAGGCTGGTGATGCTGATGGTGAAGTGTCGGGTGCTATTCACGCTACAGGTGATGTCCTTCGTCCTGCATTCCAAATTATCAAGACAAAACCAGGTATGAGTGTTGTTTCTGGCGCATTCTTGATGTTCTTAAAGGATAAGAATTGGGGTGAAAACGGTGTTATGGTATTTGCCGATTGTGCAGTAGAACCAAACCCAACAGCAGATAAATTGGCAGAGATAGCTGTTGCAACTGGCAATACAGCTCGTGTACTTGGCGGTTTCGAACCTCGTATAGCAATGCTTAGCTTCTCAACTAAAGGTAGTGCAAAGCACGATATGGTAACTAAAGTGGTTGAAGCTACAGAAAAGGCAAAAGCAATGGCTCCTGATATGATGATAGATGGCGAACTCCAAGCCGATGCAGCACTTGTAGCATCTGTTGGTCAGTTGAAAGCACCAGGTAGCAAGGTCGCTGGCAATGCTAACGTACTTGTATTCCCAACACTTGAAGTTGGTAATATCGCTTATAAACTTGTTCAGCGTTTGGCCGGTGCAGAAGCTATAGGTCCAGTACTTCAAGGTATTGCAGCTCCAGTTAACGATTTGTCACGTGGCTGTTCTGTGAGCGATATTGAAAAGATGATAGCTATAACTGCAAATCAAGCTATAGGATAATATAAAATGAGCACAAGCAGTTCGTTGGAAAAAAAACGAACTGCTTTCGTGTTTTTACAATAATCTCTCCTTAAAAAGATAGAGAACTATGAAAATTCTTGTATTGAACTGTGGTAGTTCATCGATAAAATACAAACTCTTCAACATGGACGACAAGAGCGTCCTTGCATCGGGTGGTATCGAAAAGATAGGTATGCCCAATTCGTTTATCAAATTCAGTCTTCGCGATGGTAGCAAGAAGATAGAAGAGGTTGACATACCAGAACATACCAAAGGTGTAGAAATCATTTTTAATAAACTAACCAATAGCGAATATGGTGTTGTAAAATCGATAGGCGACATTGATGCAGTTGGTCATCGTATGCTTCATGGTGGAGCAAAACTCACAAAGTCATCGATATTGACACCTGAAGTGCTTGACATATTTGCTTCGTGCAACGATCTTGGTCCGCTTCACAATCCAGCAAACCTCAAAGGTGTGAATGCTGTGAAGGCTATTAAGCCTGATATGCCACAGGTTGGTGTGTTTGATACTGCATTCCATCAAACTATGCCTGACTATGCTTATATGTATGCTTTGCCATATGAGTATTATGAGAAATATGGTATTCGTCGATATGGTTTCCATGGTACATCGCATCGCTATGTTTCACAGCGAGTATGCGAATTTTTGGGCATCAAACCAGAGGGTACTCGCATAATTACATGTCATATTGGTAATGGAGGCTCAATCTCAGCAGTGAAAGATGGAAAATGTATGGATACTAGTATGGGACTCACTCCACTCGAAGGTTTGATGATGGGTACTCGTTGTGGAGATATTGATCCTGCTATTGTCCCTTGGCTTATGAAACATGAAAATCTTACTGCCGATGAGATTGATACCATAATGAACAAAAAATCGGGTTTGCTTGGCGTGTCTGGTACAACATCTGATATGCGTGAAATACAAGCAGCTCGTGATAATGGTGACAAGCGTGCTGCATTAGCTCAAGATATGTATTTCTATCGTGTACGTAAATACATAGGTTCATATGCAGCAGCCATGGGTGGTGTCGATGTGATACTATTTACTGGCGGTGTGGGCGAAAATAAGCAGAATTGCCGTGAAGTAGCTCTTGAAGGTCTTGAATTTATGGGTGTAAAACTCGATAAGAAAAAGAATATGGAAATTCAAGGCGAAGAGGCTATTATCTCAGCACCCGATTCAAAAGTGACTGTTTGCGTCATTCCTACAGATGAAGAGTTGATGATAGCAACAGATACTATGGAACTTGTAAAATAATGTAACGCGCTTTTATAAAGGTGCATGATGCGACAATTGGCACATAAGTGTGCTGATTGTCGTATCTTTTTGTTTTTTAAGCCAAATAGTATATTAGAAATATATTACATTTGTTGTTGTATAACACAATGTAAGAATATATGGAATTGTATTATTATTGGCTCATAGCCGCTATTGTTTGCGTTATAATAGAGATAGCAACAGTTAGTTTTGGAGCTGTATGCTTCAGCATAGGAGCATTAGCTTCTGCTTTGGTAGCATATTTTGAATATTCATTATCGGCTCAATTAGGTACATTTGCCGCTGTGTCGTTTTTGTGTTTCCTTTTTTTACGTCCAGTACTTTTGCAAATTCTGAATGGTGATTTAGATGTAAAGACAAATGCTGATGCTATAATAGGAAGAAAGGGCATCGTGTCAGAAACTATTGATGCCACGCAGCATACAGGCCGTGTGAGTATTGATGGTGATGATTGGAAAGCGTTGGCCGGCAATGGAGAAAAAATAGAGGTAGGAACCGAAGTTGAAGTTATATCTCGTGAGAGCTTAATCATCACAGTAAAAACTATAATCTAAAAACACACTATATGGAACACATTTTTCTAATAGCACTGATAGTTCTTGTTGCTATCTATGTCTTGAACGGCATTAAAATAGTGTCGCAATCAGAGACGATAATTGTTGAGCGATTAGGCAAATTTAGCCGAACATTGTCACCAGGCGTCAATGTTATTTTGCCTGTGATAGAGAGAGCCAAAGATATGGTAGTTCGTCGACCATCGGGTAATATAACAAGCGTTTCGCGTATCGATTTGCGTGAGCAAGTTCTCGATTTTGATAAGCAAAGCGTGATAACCAAAGATAATGTAATGACAGAGATTAACGCATTGCTATATTTCCAAATAGTTGATCCCGTAAAAGCTGTATACGAGATACAGAACTTACCTATGGCTATTGAAAAACTGACTCAAACAACGCTTCGAAACGTAGTAGGTGAACTTGAACTTGACGAGACGTTAACCTCACGCGATACAATTAATTCACGATTACGTACAGTGCTCGACGATGCATCGAATAAGTGGGGCGTAAAAGTAAATCGTGTTGAATTGCAAGATATAACCCCACCAGATAGTATCCGTCGGACAATGGAATTGCAGATGCAAGCTGAGCGCAATCGTCGTGCTGAGATATTGAAAGCTGAAGGTGAGAAACAAGCACAGATACTCAATTCAGAAGGTGAAAAGCAAGCCGAGATAAATGCAGCAGAGGCCGAGAAACAAGCAAACATATTGCGTGCTGAGGGTGAAGCTAAAGCTAAGATATTGCAAGCCGAAGCAGAGGCTGAAGCTATAAAGCAAGTATCGCAAGCAGTGTCGGCAGGTGGTGCAGACCCTGTGAGCTATCTTCTTGCAGTGAAGTATGTTGATGCGCTCAAAGAAATGACATCTGGTAAGGAAAATAAAACCGTATTCATGCCTTACGAAGCATCTAATATGCTTGGCTCACTTGGTGGTATAAAGGAATTGTTCAAACTTAAATGAAATAATTCAGAATAGCATTGAGGAGGTCGGGATATTGTAGCTTTCTGACCTCCTTTTTTTATAGCGTTAAAAAATAATACATAGCTGCACAATATTTTTATTATTTATACATTTGCGCCCGTTTAAACGACAGCGATGAACGATATAAGAAAAAAATGGTTGCTTAGTGAGTTAAGAGACTATGCAATGATTGCTTTGGGGGTACTGATTTATTCAGTGGGTATGACTGTATTTATGCTCCCATATGGTTTGACTACAGGTGGCGTAGTTGGTATATCATCAATTATATACTATGCTACAGGCATAGAAATACAAGTGACATACATACTGATAAATGTTATGTTACTCTTGGCTGCCATAAAAGTGCTTGGTATACGTTTTTGTTTAAAAACGATATATGCAGTCTTTTTTATGACTTTCTCTTTGTGGTTAATGCAACGTTTAATTGAGATACCAGATCCTAACAACGAAGGTCAGATGATGTTGCCACGTCTGATTGGCGACGAAGCTTTTATGGCTTGTGTGCTTGGTGCTATGATTGGAGGTAGTGGACTTGCTGTCTGTTTCGAGAACAATGGTTCGACGGGAGGTACCGACATAATAGCAGCTATTGTTAGTAAATATAAAGCAGTGTCACTTGGCTCTGTTCTCCGAATTTGTGACGTTACGATAATATCATCGTGCTATTTTGTATTTCACGATTGGTATCGAGTTATCTATGGTTGTGTTACGCTTTTTGTTGCATCGTTGACACTCGACTATTGGATACGTCGCAGGCATCAGTCGGTGCAGTTTATGATATTCTCGC
>JBGUYH010000080.1:0-15108 GCA_045118595.1 Bacteroidales bacterium
CGCGTAATGACCGTTTACACCACCGAACCAGGCATCCAGTTCTATGCTGGTAACTTCATGAACGCTACCCAAACAGGCAAAACTGGCGTTAAGTATCCTTATCGCTCAGCCCTCTGCCTCGAAACGCAGCACTTCCCCGACTCGCCTAACCACGACAACTTCCCATCAACCGTTCTTCGTCCGGGCGAGACATACAACCACGTATGCGTCTATAAGTTCGACGTAGAGAAATAACAATCTCTAATACATACTCCAACCGACCGCTCATACCCAATGGGTGGTCGGTTTCGTTTTATAGTAAGCTAAAAAGTACAAACTAATAAATGACATATTCCCACAATAAATTAGATGCATTTTGCCATTACGTTGTTGGTGAATAGTGGTAAAAAGGCTATTTTTGTGGCATATTTCAAAAAGTTAAAAAAGAATATTTTTATGCCTTCAATTTCACAACGTGGCGTTATCATGCCATCGTCACCAATACGTAAGCTTGTGCCCTATTCTGATGCGGCAAAAGCTCGTGGTATTAGAGTGTTTCATCTCAACATCGGACAACCAGACATTCTGACTCCAGAGGTGGCGCTTGCGGCGGTGAAAGAGGCAAAAATTCCAATTGTTGAGTATACCCATTCAGCAGGTATGCCAGAATACCGACGTAAATTGTCGAAATATTATGCTGCATCAGGCATCGATATAAGTCCGGACGAAATGCTCGTAACATGCGGTGGTTCAGAGGCTGTTTTGTTCGCTTTCATGAGTTGTCTTGATCCACTCGATGAAATAATAGTACCAGAACCATTTTACGCCAACTACGAAGCATTTGCTGCATCGGCAGGAGCATGTGTAAAACCTATAACATCTACCATCGAAACAGGTTTTACCTTGCCATCGATAGAGGAGTTTGAAAAGGTAATTACCCCGAAGACAAAAGCCATAATGATATGTAATCCCAACAATCCTACTGGCTATCTTTACTCCGAACAAGAGTTCATGCAATTGCGCGATTTGATAATTCGCTACGACCTCTTTCTTATTGTTGATGAGGTATACCGCGAATTTTGTTATGATGGAGCACAACACTATTCGTGCATGAATCTGAAAGGCGTTGAAGAGAATGTGGTAATGATTGACTCCGTTTCAAAACGATATAGCGAATGCGGACTTCGCATAGGATTATTAGCTACAAAGAATAAGGCTGTACTCAGTTCTGCGCTCAAACAAGCACAAGCACGTTTATGTCCGCCTACATTTGGACAAATAGCAGCAATGGCTTCACTCGATGTGCCAGAAGAGTATTTCAAGGCCATGAACGATGAGTATCGCAAACGTCGAAATTTTCTTCTCGATGGACTCAACAAAATACCAGGTGTATACTCACCAATGCCACGCGGTGCATTCTACACCGTAGCACGCTTACCTATCGACGATTCTGAGAAATTTTGCCAGTGGTTATTATCAGATTTTAGCTACAACAACCAAACTGTAATGTTAGCTCCTGCTGCTGGTTTCTACTCTAATCGTATGCTTGGTCGAAACGAAGTTCGTATAGCATATTGTCTTAACGTCGACGACCTCGCAGTTGCCATCGACCTATTAGCGCGTGCCCTAAAATGCTATCCAGGTCGAACACCTGAAAGTGGCTCGCCACTCCACGAACATGAAAAACGAATGCTTCATTCGTAGCACATGGTCAACTACTCTTTTTTCATAGCACGCAGACTACTACGCCAACGTAGTGGTCGACTTTCAGGACCAGTCATAAAAGTGGCGACGGCTGCTGTGGCTTTAGGTGTTGCTGTCATGGTATTGTCACTCTCTGTCGGACTGGGATTTAAGCAAGAGATACGAGATAAAATTGTCGGATTCGGCACACACATTCAAATAGTTAGTTTCGATTATAACAGAAGTTACGAAACCAACCCTATACCCAACGACACAATGCTACACAACAATGTTATGAGCATTCATGGTGTCAAGAGTATGCAGCCATTCATCGTAAAACCAGGCATAATAAAAACCGATGAAGCCATACAAGGTGTAGCACTCAAAGGTGTCGATGCTTCATTCGATTGGACATTTGTTTCATCTGTGATGGAAGAAGGAGAAGCGCTTAACATCACAGATACAGCAACCAAAGCTGTCGACGGAATAGTGCTTTCACGCACCATAGCCAACTTAATGCAACTTAACGTAGGCGATGCTGTCAGAATGTATTTCATACAGAACAATGGTATCAGAGCTCGTAAATTTACACTCGAAGGCATTTTCAATTCGCATTTTCCTGAATTTGACGAGAAAATGGCTTTCGTTGATATGCGTCATCTTGCCAAACTCAATGGATGGAATGAGGGACAAATTTCTGGGTATGAAATAATATTATCCGATTTTGATTTAATGGATGATGTTGCCAACGACATTGCTGCAATAACATCAACATATGTTGGACCTAACGATGCTTTTTTGCGTGTACAATCGATAAAAGAGATGCAACCCCAAATATTTGGTTGGCTCGGATTACTCGACACTAACATATTTGTCATCTTAGCACTCGTTATAGCCGTAGCTGGTCTTAACATGGTATCAGGACTGCTTATCTTAATATTAGAGAATACCAACACCATTGGCTTGCTCAAAGCCATGGGCTGCCGTAATAGTGGCGTTCGCAATGTATTCCTCTACATGGCAGCATGGATTGTTGGTCGTGGCATGATTATAGGCAACATAATTGGTATTACACTATGTTTAGTGCAAAAAAACACTGGTTTGATAGCCCTCGACCCTGAAAGTTACTATCTCGATACAGTGCCTATATTGTTATCGCCAACAATATTAATACTACTAAACATAGGAACATTAGCACTTACTATGTTGCTATTGCTTGCTCCATCGTATGTAGTTTCACGCATTTCACCTGCAAAATCGATACGATTTAATTAATGAATAACCATTATTCATTACTATCCATCAGCACACTTGGCGTTACACTAAAGTACTTGGTAAAGCAACGAGTAAAATACTTCGGATCATTAAAACCCACTTCGTAAGCTATTTGCGATATGTTCAAATTCTTCGTCTGACGATTGATTATGATGAGTTGCTTTGCCATGTTCAGGCGATAAGAACGGATAAATACGCCAGGCGATTGTCCTACAACATTTTGCATTTTCTTGTTTAGCATACTCTTGCTACAACTCATCTCTTTCAGTATATCGTCGATAGTATAATCTGAATTTTTATAGTTTTTCTCTACCAATGCAAGTACCTGTTTCACAAACTTTTCATCCTCCGATTCACGGTCGATATTGAGGTCGTCGGTATTGAGCGAGTACTGAAATTTCTGCTGATTTTCACGTCTACCTTCCAATATGCCACTAATACGAGCTCTGAGCATCTGCTCATCAAATGGCTTGTGCAAATACGACTCTACGCCTATCTTGTAACTCTTTGTTCGATACTCGTCAGACATTTGAGCTGTAAGCACAAGGATAGGAATATGAGAAAACGAGAAATTCTTCTTCACTCGTTCGGCGAATTCCAAACCATCCATCACTGGCATCATAAGGTCACAAATGATGAAATCGATGTCATTTTCAACCAACAAAGTAAGTGCTTCTACACCATTTTTAGCCTCAATAAGTCGGTACTGATCTTCGAGGATAGTTCGGATATATTGACGCATATCTCTGTTATCTTCAACTACCAAAATCGACTTTTTACCATCTTTTTCAGTCTCTTGTTCCTCTATGTCTATTTGTTCGGCTATTTGCTCTGCACGTTCTTCATCAACAATAGGAACACCCTCAACAAATGGCAATAATATACGCATTGAGCATCCCTTACCTTTATTATTACGCGCCCATATCTTACCATTAGCTTGGTCAACAATCTTGCGGCACAAATATAATCCGATACCTGTTCCACTTTGACCATAGGTAAGTGCTTTCTTATGATTATCGCTTTGATAATAGCTCTCAAATATTTTCTCAAGTTCGTTATCTGGAATACCATCGCCTGTGTCGCGTACACAGATATAAAGTTTCTCCCCTTCTGATGTTTTAATGGTAGCCATAAAGAGCTTCACCTTACCGCAATCATTGGTATACTTCACTGCGTTCGACAATAGGTTGGTCAGCACTTTATTAAGTGCATCTGTGTCGAAAAGCATAGTATCGGTGCGTATGTGATAGAAACTTTCGACACTTATATTGCGTTCGCTGGCATAGACGGCAAATGGATGTACAATATCGGCTACAAATGGTATTATCTTACCATTTTCGGGTTTTAACTCCATGTTGCCTGTCTCTATCTTGCGGAAATCCATTAATTGATTGACTATTTGCAATAGGTCTGACGAACTTTTTTCAACCAACTTCAACTGTTCTATTATTTTGCTATCTGTTGTCATTTGGATAGCTCGCCTAATTGGTCCTATTATCAGAGTTATAGGTGTGCGTATTTCATGCGATATATTGGTAAAAAATTGTAGTTTGTCGATAGATAATTTTTGTATCTTATTCGACATCTCTTCAATACTATTCTTCTGTTGTGTTATCTTCACATTTTGTTCGCTCAGTACTATATTCTGCTGCTCAAGTTCTTCAGTACGTTCTTTAACAAGCATATTCAGTAATCGCCGTTGTTCCTTTAAATTGCGCACCCTAAAACTAAGCAACTGCCACACCACTATGCCAAGAATAGCTATAACAAGAAGTAAAAACCATGTTGTTTTGTAGAAGAATGGTTCAACTATTATAGCAAATTTCTTTGTTGGACTCCAATTACCATGTCCATCGGTGCAACATAATTGTAGTTCATATTCCCCAGGAGGCAAATTGGTATATGTTGCCGTACGTGCATCAGAACGCGTTTCAATCCAATCGGCATCAAAACCGATAAGCCTATACTGATAGTTTACCGACTTTGGATTTCTACAATTAAGTGCCGAAAATTCTATTGAAAATGACTTATCGCGTTCATGCAATCTGAGCTGATTGGCATAAACTATATTACTACTAATATAGTCACAAACGGTATCAACAGCAACATTAAGTATACGCAATGCTGTGAGTGTTGGGCTTAGTAGTTCACGAATATCGGCTGTTGTATTACGAAGACTCACTTCGGTTAATCCTGATAGCGTACCAAAAAATACGTTACCCGTTAATGACGATGTGTGTGCTGCATTAAGATAAAAACAATTGTTGGCTAATCCGTCGTCAGTAGTAAATGTTGCAACCTTGTATGTTCTGGTGTCGATGAGACATAGTCCAAAATTTGTGCTGACCCATATATTACCTTGCTGATCTTCTGCTATGCCTTTGACGCAGCTATTGGGTAATCCATCGGCAACGTTAATTACATGAAATCGTTCTTCGTCTGGGCGTTTGTAGCACAAGCCATAACCATTAGTACCAACGTACATTGTTCCATTTTTGGCTTTACGAATAAAAAGTATACGTGGCGATATTTTCTGCGATGGGTCATCTAAGCGATGATTGATGATATGATAACGTACGCTATCTGGTCGCAATGTATTAAGGTCGACAATTAACAAGCCTTTCTCTGTGCCAAGCCATAGGTTACCTTCATTATCTATGTCGCCACCTATAGCTCCTCCCATATTTTTCATACGGCTATCATGTATGAGATAGTTTTGTTGGTTATCTGGCGAGACATAACACACTTCTTTTGTTGTTGCTATCCACACTCCTTTATTCACTTTATCGAACACAATAGTGCCCACAAAGCTACCTTGCAACATACGTGTGTTTTCAATCACATTTTTGCTATTAAGATCGATGGCGCACACACCATTGCCCCATGTGCCTATCCATAATCTATTTTTGTCATCGATGGTGAGTGCACTTATCGAGTTATGTGGCAACCCATTACGCTCAGCTGTGTAGTGTGTAAACGTATCTGAGCCATTGCGTCGCATACTCAATCCCCCCTCAACATTACCTACCCATAGATTGCCATTATTGTCTTCTATTATTGCATTTACTGGATTTGGAGCTATCGATGTGGCTCTATCGGTATGAGTATAATTTTTTACCGACAATTCATTGGGTATCATCAACATAGCACCACACACTTCTGTACCAACCCAAAGCATATCATCATCGGGCAACATACAATTGATAAAATTGCTTGGTAGTTTTTTCAACCCAAGTTCAGTTTCTTGCGTTATCTGCTCAAAATTGTCGCTAATGGGGTTGTATATATTCAATCCTCGTAATGTTGAAATTACAATGTTATGAGCTGCTGTTTCAACAATATCTGTTATTCTATCTTGCGACAATGAAGTGACACTACCTGCAACGGTTCTGTATATTTTGTATGATTTACTTATAAGATGAATGCGTATCAACCCCATGTCGGTACCTATCCATAGGTCGTTATCTTTCCGATATAGAGCTGTTGTTATATAATTATTGCCATGCAGTTCATCAATATCAGGCAACACTATTTTTTTTGTGTCGATATGTTTCTTTTCGAAGCTTAATCTAAACACATCTTTACCAGCTCCACACCACACATCGTCACCAACACGCTCTAGGGTGCTTATTACTGCTGTATGTACATACTCTGCAATGGTTAGTATTGAGCCATCGGTATCACACTCTGCTGCATATATCTTATTACTACATACAAACCATATTATTCCATTTGAATCAGAATTAATAAAATGCACAGGTGTCTCTATCAGAGACATTTTATCACTTGGCCATATACTATTCCTCACCATACGTTCGTTGCGCATATCGAGAATGTCGAGACCGCCATCTGATGCAATCCATAATCGGTCAAAATCATCCTCTATCGTTTCATGCACGAAGTTGCTCGACAATTTTATATTGGTGCTTATATCGTATGTTCGGAAAGTATAGCCATCGAACCTACTCAATCCACCACCACCAGTAGCCATCCAAATGAATCCCCTGCTATCCTTCTGAATGTTATCTATGTAGTTATTGGGTAGGCCGCTATTCATGTCGAATTGCGTCATATTGGTGCGCTGAGCATATGTCTCTAAACTATTTTGCGATAGCATAGGCTGAGCAGCAACCAACATAAAGAAAAAAACTGATATGCTTTGTTGGGTTATATGTATCATTGGAAATGGTTTGTCTAATTGCAAAGATAGAAATTTAATAGTGAATGGTTAACAACATATAACTATTAAAATGCCTCTCGTACATTGAAATATATAGCATGATCGCCATGTGTTGACACACCACCATCAAGTCTAACATTGAGCCCCTTATCGGCAAAAACCTTAAAACGCAAACCTACACCTAACATTCCATGCGAATTGTGCAAAATAGAATCATCTACTTTGTGTGCAGCATTACCAATTCCTGTCCACACCGTACCGCCAATACGCCAAAACATAGGATAACGCATCTCTGCTTGATAGAGCCATGCATATCTGTCGGCATATTTTTGACAATGTGGCACAGCGCGTCCTAATCGTGTACCACCAAAAGTCATCATCTTATAGAATGGAGCATCGGTACCAATAACGCCGCCACAATAAGCTTGCATTGCTATCACTGAACCTATTCCGACTGACCAATATCTGCGAGCATCGACACTCAGCACACTAAAATGACTATCAGAGCCAAAAAGTTTACTATAAGCTATATATTTAAGAATAACATACCAACCATTTGTCGTATTGGCATGATTATCACGAGTATCAAAACATACCGAAGCGCCAATACCATTTGTCCAGCCTGCATCATTGGCAATGCTAACTGCCACAGTAAGTGTATCGGTATTAATGTTGCGAAATTTGTGATAAGCAAAATCGACAGATGGTCCTATACAAAATTTATGTGCTATGTTCCTCAAATAGGTTGTTGTCAGTTCATACCTATAGACATGATATGTAGCTTGCTTTTGTCCGTCATAGTCGGAATACAATCCATAGTAGTCGTCGGGCTGGTGATAAAGTTCAACCTTTGCTTCTATTTGGTTAGAAGTACCAAGGTATATATCAGCATCACATTGCAGTTCCCACATTTTTTTTGTCGATACTAATGCTGATGGTGTGATAATAGTATGATTGGCATTGGTACTATTCTTTATTCTCAGCATAGGCATTAGCCCAACTGCCAATCCACTCTGACCTGAATATGATGCTGCTGGATATATTGCGAAATCAAATTTTTCACGCCTCACAGTTATCATCTTTAATATACGTTCGGCGCGTGCTATAGCCTCATCAAATATATCTCCTCCTATTGTATCGGCAGCCACTAACTGAGCATATGATGTTATCGATGTGCTATCTTTTTGTGACTGAGCATTGGCACTCATTAACGATATGAATGCCACAAACACTAACATTGTGTTGCGTATAATATTAATAATCGGCATAAGCTCCTGCATCAATGGCGTTAACAATAGCTTCAATGGCTTTATCCTCACCTTCTGCATCGTATTCTGACTTGAGCGACGAGCCAAACAAGCGTGCCACACCTTGCCACAAAAATGCTGAAAAATTACCCTTTAGCGTTTTTATAAGCTGATAACTTGTATTACCTGTTTCTCTGTCGATAAGCTTTATCAAAATACGTCCTTGCGATATTGTTAGATGTTTCAATGGTTTTTCAAATTCAGCAAATAGTTTTTTTTCCGACTCTTTTATGTATTTATCGCGCAATTTCTGCGTTGGTATTTTGCTCAAACTATCCTCTATTATTTTCAATCGCTCGGCTGCTATGCGTGCATATGGTAGCGCTTTTTTTACATTTCTAACAAGTTTAGTATATCGTTGCTGTGCTCTACGTGTCTTAAACCTACGCTTAGCCCAACATCGCACTTCTGCCAATTTTATGAGTGGGAGCGTATCACCATCAACAACCACCCCTGTTGTAATTATTACAGGAGTGCTCTGTTGTGCTTGTCCAGATGCATTAAGCAGACACGCTACAAGCAAGAATAGTGTTGCAACAACAACACGCATTGGTTATACTATTTGATTAACAAAAAGACTCTATTCGTAACTCTTCAATCGCACAATCTCATCAACCCACAACGATGTATCAGGCGTTTCAAGAATGAGTGGTATATTATCAGTTCGACTATCATGCACCAATCGTTTGAATACATCTTCGCCAATTGCTCCTTGGCCGATGCTCTCATGTCTATCCACTCTGCTGCCTAATTCCTTTTTTGCATCGTTGATGTGCATTGCTTTCAGATATTGTGCACCTATTATATCGTCAAAAGCTCTCCATGTTGCATTGTATGCTTCATCAGTGCGTATTTCATAACCTGCAGCAAATAGATGACATGTGTCGATACACACTCCAACTCGTGTTTTATCATCAACAAGATCGATTATCTGACGCAAATGTTCAAAACGAAAACCCATATTTGTACCTTGCCCTGCTGTGTTTTCTATTACAGCTATCACATCATGAGTTTGTGCATGTGCTTCGTTTATGCCTTCGGCTATTCGTTTCAAACAATCATCTTCGCTTATTGCTTTCAGATGGCTACCTGGATGAAAATTGAGCATTGTTAGTCCCAACGCTTCACATCGTTTCATTTCATGAATAAAAGAATCGAGCGATTTTGCTCTTCCATCGTCGGTCGGATTACCTAGGTTTATTAAATAACTATCATGAGGCAATATCTGTTCTGCGGTGTATCCATACAACTCACAATTCTTCTTAAAATCGTCTATTTCTGACTCTGTGAATGGAGATGCCGACCATTGTCGCTGATTCTTGGTAAATAATGCAAATGCTGTTGCACCAATAGTGTGTGCATTAAGTGGGGCATTTTGCACGCCACCTGTTGCACTAACATGTGCGCCTATATATTTTGCCATAGATTATACTTTTCGCTTGTTTACTGACAAAAATATAATATTCGCTTTTCATTGACAAATGTTATCAACCTTTTTCCAATTCTTACCATCATAATACATTGATGTACCTTCCATACTCAAATCGTCGTCGGTTTGCAATGTTTCATTATTATTGAAAATAACTTCACCAAAATCAGAATAACGCTTACTCACTTGTGTCTTCCACCACCCTTTCTGACCATTAATTTCAACATTGGCATCCCACTGCATACGCTCGCCTGGCCATGGATAGTTGCGGTCACCACTCAAGCTCCATAGGTAGCAATATGGCACATCCCAACCTGCCACATTATTAAAATAGACATACACATTGGTTGGTTCCGATTTTTGAAGACACACAGTATCGGTTCGTACCACACCATCATCGGCAATGGCTATCAGTACTAATGTTATTGTTGTTTCAAATGGTTCGTTTGCCCCAATTCTCAGTGGTTCGTTGCTTTTAACTTCTATAACTTGTTGCCCTACTTTTCCTACAATTTTTATCATTCCTTTGACTACATCGGGATTAAATGTTGGAACAATTGTTATGTCGTTGGTCATAAACTCGGTATCGTTGGGGTAATTGAGACTTATTCGCGGATATTTACTAACCGATTTTTCGAGTGTAAGCGTCAGTTGATTCAAATCGAGCACTATTCTACTAAGCCTTATCGATTGTCCTCCACTAATGCCATCAATGAAAATATTGTCACCACCTATTTTTAAACTATTGGGCTCACCTGTTTTAAAATTGGTACCCAACCCACCTAAATCAACAGTATGCCAATCACTCGATGCTATTTTGAAACCATCGCGCCCATTAAATATGACGTAATTTTCAATAATATACACACCATCAGCAATGCGTACAAATTCATCTACAATCTCCCACCTATTGAGACTCCCTCGCAAATATATCTTGGTGTTTTCATCAATATTCCCTAATTGTGTTGCTCGCTTTGACAACTCTTCTTGACGAGTATCTTTCAGTTTTACATCTTGGGCATTTGCGACTAAAGAGCATATAAGAGTCGCTAAGAATAAGATTTTTTTCATCACTGATTTATAAAACTTTGGTTTTAAATAGCTATAATTCAGACCTCATATTTTCAGAAAGTCTTTCATTTATACGCTATAAGCTTCTTTTCGTTTCGTAATAGCAATAAAAAAGCAAGTGAATTTACACAAACTCACTTGCTCTATTATTATTAACAAATTCTTATCAGAAGACAAATTGCAAACGTGCTTCAACAGAATTGTAATTATGCTTATCCAATGTTGCATCCATAAGGCTATCATCAGCATGACACTGACCATGAGCATAGTTGATACGTGCCAGCAAGTACTTATTGAAAGCATAGTTGAGACCTATTGTTATGTCATTTTCTGAAGTTTGCCAACTCTCGCCAAAATTGTAGCTTACATTACCAAAGCGAGCTATAATTTCAAGGTTTTTAGGCGACAAGTTAGTGGCATAGGCATTAGCCTTGCTATAGTTCTGCTGATTACCTATAAGAAGGAAGCCTGCTTGCAGATAAAAACCACCGACCTTTTCATTATGACCATCGATGTAATATACATTACCCAATTCATCCTCTTCTGCAATAGTATTTGGAGTATTGATTTGAGCATGCTGGTAACGCCCCTCAAGATACAATTTGCCACTAATAAAAATAGCCTCAACTTCACCACGGAACATATTGTACTGTTCGTCAGATGCAAACGAATTGCTAAGCAGTGTAATACGCTTACCCTGAGTTACTGACTTAACTGCATATGTTGTTGTTACAGGCGTATGTGTAAAGAGTGGAGCTACCCCAAAATGTAGTACTGTATGTTCATCAAGAATAGGGCGTAAAATAGCCTTTGCTGAAATATTATAACCTCTATTTTCGGCAGCACTATTCACATCGCCATCAGAGAACAAACCAGCTTGCAAACGAAAGATGTCTGAGTTATATGTATACATAACACCCATTCGACGCGAATTAGCATTAATAGCTTCATCAACCGACGAGTTCTGAATAAAACGATAAGCAGGACCTAATATTTTATAACCGAAAGGCATCCAATAGTTACCCAACTGAATACTTGAATTTTCTGAAAATTTGTATCCTATATACAAATCGGTAAAGCTAATCTGCTTCGAATCAAATTTAACCTCAATCTTGGATGTCCATTTTTCATCAAAAGATGCGATAACACCTAAACGTGTATCGCTCATCTTCACCATGTTAGTTGCATGATCGTTCGACTTACCTTGGTCGCCACCATAAACGCCCATATCGAAATGGGTACGACCTTTGAATGTCAATTTCAAATCACCAGCATCTGTTTTAAGCGCAACTTGTGCTTGTGATATAGTTGACGATGCTAAAACGGCAGCTAAAGCCACCACTAAATAATTTTTCATCTTTTATTAGGTTCAATAAATATGCAGTAACCAAATCACTTGGATTATCGTTATATAACAATATATCCTATCTGCTGGCAAAGATAGAAACTTTAAAAATCATAGACAACAATAACAAAGCGTAAGAAAAATCATTCTTATCACGAAAGAAAATAGCTATACGTAGATAAACATTGACCGTATGTATATTTTATGGATATGTAAGCTATAATTTTTAACTAAAACAAAGTAAATTCGCACCGAATAAAAAGATTAACAGATGAAAGTTTCGATTATCACATCATGTTTTAATCGCGAGAAGACGATACGCAATAGCATTGAAAGCGTCTTAAGTCAAGATTATAGCAACATCGAATACATTGTTATCGATGGTGCAAGTACTGATTCAACCTTAAGTATCATCAACGAGTATCGCGACCGCATATCTGTTATACTCAGCGAACCTGATAAAGGCATGTACGAAGGTATCAACAAAGGTCTGCGTCTTGCTACAGGTGACATCGTTGGTCTGCTCCACTCAGATGATGAATTCTATGCTACCGACTCTATATCACAAATAGTTAACGAATTTGAGAGAACAAAATCTGATTTCGTGTATGGAAATGGCATATTCGTGCGTCCCGACGATTTAAATTACGTGGTGCGCGATTGGATTAGTGGAGGATACGAGCAAAAGAAACTAAAACGTGGTTGGTTGCCATTACATACTACTGTATATATCAAACGCGAAGTATTGGACAAAGTAGGCTACTATAATGAGTCGTACAAAATTTCAGCCGACTCTGATTGGCAGCTACGATGCCTTTATAAAAATACGCTCAAAGTATCGTATCTCAACGAATACATAATTAGAATGCGTATGGGTGGTGCATCAACTAGTTTCAAAAAGACTATGCAAAAGTGGCGCGAAGATCTTGACTTATATCACAACATGGGACTTAATCCATACCTTTCACTTACATGTAAAGTCTTGTCTAAAATACCGCAATTTATTGCAGCTAAAATGAAGAATTTAAAAAAGAAACATCAGAAATAAGCATCTCTATTACTCAAACAATAAACATACAACAACGAGAAACACGGCTTACCAAACTTTAGTTTGATATAGCCGTGTTTTATTGTTTTTTACGTGTCTACTTATTAATAGACAACAACTTAACCATTTACTGATTTTATATATTTCGTCAGAGCTACAAGTATCGAAGGACATTCAGGCGATGGTGCACTAAAATCAAGACGCAAACCTGCATCTTGCACTGCCTTAGCTGTAGCTGGACCTAAGCAGCCTATTGCTGTTTCACCCTGAACAAAATTAGGGAAATTATTCTTGAGCGATGCTATACCTTGTGGACTAAAGAAAACCAACACTTGATAGTCGGCAATATTTATATCTGACAAATCACTGCTCACTGTGTTGTACAAAAATGCTTTCGAAAATGTGAAGTTACAAGCTGTCATTGCATCAGGCACATCGTTTTTATGCACTACCGACAATGGCAATAGGAATTTTTCCTCCTTATGTTTTTTCATCACATCAATCATATCTTGAATGCGTTTACCAACACTTGAGAAGAATATCTTACGCTTGCGATAAACAATATATTTTTGCAGATACACAGCAACTTCTTCCGAAATGCAGAAATACTTCATTGCATCAGGAATGTTCACACGCATCTCTTCGGCCAAACGAAAATAATGATCAATGGCTACTTTGCTTGTAAACACTACAGCTGTGAATGCTAAAAAATCGATGCGCTGCTTACGAAATTCTTTTGCATCAACGCCTTCTACATGTATGAATGGACGAAACAATATTTCGACATTCGAATTCTTGACAAGGTCAAAATACGGGGATTTGGGGTCTGACGGCTCTGGTTGCGACACCAATATTTTGTTAATCTTCAAGGTGATGTACTTTTGGTTGTTTATAGTCAGTCTCTATATTATAAAAATGTCTGAGCTCATACCAATGTATACTAATTTACTGACAAAAGCCAATGGCATTGCTTCGACGGTGCAAAGGTACAAAAACGAGTAAATAATTGAAAGATAATCGACCAAAATTATTTTCAACGACTGCAATATTCTCCATAAATATACGAATCCGACAACTATAACTATTATCGTAATCATAAATGAATAAGCATTTTCGGGTACAAATGGGAATATCATTGCAAAGGGAAAACATACAATGGCTAATATTCCAGTTGCTATTTTTTTGCACGCCAATATGTGAGCTGTTTGCTCTGGTATGTCAAATGTAAAACCGATAATGGCATGAAGCATATATTTGAGTACAAAATATATCAATATGGATACTAACATAAAACCATATAGTTCGATACCACTAAATCCGAGCGCGGTAGTGTGCCCTGTTGCTATAAATATTTCGTAAAGTAGAACGGCAGAAACTACATAGAATGCCAAACGTAGTATGCGACCAATCACTCTATTCTGCATTGTTAGCGATTCGGTTACTGCACGCCAATGGAAATTGCTAACTATAAGCGACAACAGCTGTCCAATAAACATGGGCGACAATGTACGAGCCAAACCTACCACACACGCTGCAAGTGTAGAAAAGGCAAAAAGCCATATCATATCGGCATTGAGTGGTGTCTGTTGCAACTCTTTATATTCAAATATTGTCGAGGTAACACTATGTTCGGTATACCCAGCCGACACTATCGACTGTGGTTGTACCGTATGCATTGCTAATGGCATATCATGTTCAAGACGCAATGTATCGGTGCTAAATAGTTGCAATGTATTGTCCATAATCTATTCCCAATCCTTGTTCTTCTACACTTACGTTATTTAACAGCAG
>JBGUYH010000081.1:0-4109 GCA_045118595.1 Bacteroidales bacterium
GCTGTTGTTTGTTTGTCGTTACTTGGAAGCAATTCGACGATTTGTGCAATTGGATGTTTCCAATGTTATTTGAGTTGAATCAGAAAATAGATTTTTCTGTTTTTGACTCTTATCAAAAACGAATGATAGCTTTCTTATACGAGCGGTTACTCAATGTTTACATAATGTATCGCAAACTCAATGTAAAGGAGTATCCGTTCTATTTTATTAATCCGAAAGGTGGAAAAAGCATATTACGGCAAGAGATAGGAGCAAGATTGTGGAATGTTTATGGTTATTTTCGATATATCTCTAATTCAATAAGGTGTGCTGTGGAAAAAGAAAAAAGTTGAGATGAAAACCAGATTAGAATATTTAGACGTAGCCAAAGGCATTGGCATATTGTGCGTTGTTATTGGACATAGTTTTGTGCCAATGGCATTGAATAATTGGATATATTCGTTTCACATGCCATTGTTTTTTATCATAAGCGGTTATTTCTGTTCAAAACGAGAGTTTAGCGAGGTTATTAGTAAAGGTTGGAAGCAATTGTTGTTACCTGTGTTTGTTACCACAATCGTTGCTAATATAGGACTTTCTATTTTGTTCTCTCGTAGCGGTGAATGGTTAGGTCCAAATGTGATAGAGTATATTTTCAACATCATTATGTTCAAATGTGATTTCGACGTTGTTGGACTATGGTTTGTATGGGCACTATTTTGGGGTAAAATATGGTTCTGTTTTCTACAAGAGATGCCTAAATATTGGATTTTTATAGTGTCGGTTTTGCTCTTTTTTTTAGGTTGTATGTTGTATCCAACTTTGAGAGGCATTGTTCCATGGCATATCGATAAGAGTTTGCAAGTACCAATTTTCCTCTTTGTCGGAATGGTGCTAAATCAGTATAATGTATTTGATAGTTTTTGTGACAAAACGGCTCTTTTCGTCTCTCTTGTTATTGTATTATTGGCGTGGATGTTTCCTATCAATATGGTTTTTTATGTCTATCCGCATGGTATATTTTCGGCTTTTTTGTCAATGATTATTGCTACTGCACTACTTGTGGTTTTGAAATATTTGTGTGATAATATTGATTTAAAAATTAGAGTGTTACAATTCGCAGGTCAGAATAGTTTGCTTATTTTGTGCATGCATGGAACACTTTGTTATTGGCAAGTGCATAAGTTTTTTTCAACAATGCCAATATGCACTTATGCCATAGTGCAATGCATATTTTTGCTCATAGCAGCCTTCTTTTTATTGAAAATACCAGTGGTTAACAAATTGTTTCATGGCAAAATTGTCAAATAAAGAAATGCTTCCTAAAATAACAGTCATAACAGTTTGTCGAAATGCAGCAGACCTTATCGAAGCAACAATGCTTTCGGTACTCAACCAAACATATCCTAACATCGAATATATTGTGATTGATGGCAATAGCACCGATGGCACGCAAGCTATAGTTGAGCGTTATGCCAACCACCTTGCTTATTATGTTAGTGAACCCGATGGAGGTATCTACAATGCTATGAATAAAGCACTGAAACATGCTACGGGCGAGTGGGTTAACTTTATGAATGCTGGCGATTCGTTTGTTAACAGTGCAGTGCTTGCTCATGTGTTTGGTGAGCATGAATATGCTGATGAGGTAAAAGTGATAGGGGGAAATACTTGCAATGTATTTGCTCATGGCACTGAAATGCATTTTGCTGAGCCTGCAAATGTTATTCCTTATAGGTTGCCATTTAGTCATCAGGCAAGTTTTGTTAGGCGGCAATATTGTGCATTTGATGAAAAATATCGTATCGCAGCCGATTATAATTTGTTTTATAATATCTATTTAAAATATGGAGCTGAAGCTTTTTGTATAATAAATAGTTCGATAGCTTGCTATGAAATGATAGATAGTACAACATTTCAGAACATTAGGAAAACAAAACGAGAATACTTGCAGATACAAGCTAAACACATCAGTTGGTGGTGGATAAAGGAGGTGGTGAAATATTATATTTTTTATTGAGAACTATGATTTACTTTATTTTTAGCCAATTAGGTAGTATGGAACATTATATGTTAGATTCTATTTCGTTGCCACATACTTATCTTTCTATTCCTGCTATGCGAAATACTATTTTGCGCAGATTGGCACACCTTGGCTGGCGGTTCGGATTGAATATGAAATACAATCTGTATGGCTCAAAATTTTGCAAGCAATTGGCTTATATATCGCCCAACGATGTTGTTGTGTTTTTTATGGTTGAAAATAAAGAGCCAATACTGAATATGGTAACTCATATCAACCCTAAAACATCTAAATACGTTTGGTTTTGGAACTCTGTCAATGATGGATTAAATGTACCTTTGGATAAGCATACTATGCACGCTGATGTGAAGAGTATGAAAAAAGTTGGTTGCAAGATAGCAACATTTGATCCTTTTGATTCTGATGTTTTTGATATAAATTATATCGGACAATTTTTTAATTTTAGTGGTATTACAAGTTTGAATAATAAAATTCCTACATACGATTTTTATTTTCTTGGAAATAAAAGGTGTAATAGCAGAATTGATATACTTGACGAAATAGAAAGCGAAGTAAAAAAGCAGGGAAAAACGTTTAATAAGTTGCTAAGAGGTGTTACTATAACAAATTATATTTCATATCAAAAAAACTTGGAGCATGTTAGTAATTGTAAATGTGTAATTGAAGTGATAAGAGATAATCAGACAGGACTTTCGCTCCGAGCATTAGAAGCATTGGCTATGAAAAAGAAATTATTGACTACAAACAGAAATATAGTTGGGGCTGATTTCTATTGCTCAGATAATATTTTTATCTGGGGTGTTGATGATGTAAATAGGCTCGCTGATTTTATTGATACTCCATACAAAGAAATTTCAGAAAGTATTGTCAGTAAATATGATACTCAAAATTGGATAAAGAGATTGCTTGCTATATAGCCCTGATTTTATGCTATCCATTTTTCTTCCTACATACAATTGTGCTTCGTTTGTGCAAACCACCATTGAGAGTGTTTTGGCACAAAGTTATCCCAATTTTGAACTGCTTTGTGTTGATGATGGTTCTACCGATGACACTCTGTTGGTGCTCAATAGGTTGGCCTCGCACGATGCACGTATTCGTGTGTTTACCAAAGCTAACGAAGGTTGTGTGCCCTATGCCTGGAACTACATATTTCCACATTTGCAGGGCGAGTTCACACTCTATTTGTCGCACGACGATGTGTTACCTACCGATTATTTGGAGGTGTTGGTAAAGCAAATAACACCAACCACCGATGCTGTTATCTCTTCTGTTGTGTTTTTTCAGCATGATATGCAGATTCCAGAACCGCAATATGCTCAACTCAACACACAAAATGATCTCACTGGGCGTCCAACGCAAACGGGTCGGCAAGCATTTCTTGATATGCTCAACTACGACATTCCTGGTTTTGCATTGTGGCGTACATCACTTATTAGGAGCATCGGAATGCCAACTGAGAGTTTTAATAGCGATGAAGCTATGCAACGTATTTGGGCTCTCAATTGTCGCAATGTGGCTTTTGCGGGTGTTAAGTTCGGGTATCGACAATCGGATGCTTCGATAACTAAAGGATTAAAACCATATCATTTCAATTCGCTTCTGACTCAAAAACGATTACTCAATGAACTGAAGTGGACTGAATTTCTGTTCGACAAACGTGTACATCGTTTTGTAAAGCATTTTCTTCGTAGTTGGATTTACTTAGTTCGTCAATATTGGGCACATCGTAAATGTTACTCTTGTAGCGAAAAGATGATGATAGAGAGAGCAATTAGGTTAAAATCGGAAACATCAGACTTAAAACTTAAAACTTATAACTTATAACTTATAACTCTTAATTAAAACAACTTTGATACCTCTTCTTCTTACAGCAACAATCAATCCCAATGGCATGGAAGGTTCTATGTTTTCGGTTGCCGAGCGAGCCGATATGTATGAGCGTGCATTGGCTTTCTATGTAGCTGAATTATCGAAGTGTGCCGATGGTGGTTGCATCGTTGTTGCCGAAAATTCAGACTCGCAACTTCCACTGCCACCTTGTCCGCCAAATGTTAGCATTGAGTATCTGAATGTACCATCAGTT
>JBGUYH010000082.1:0-75333 GCA_045118595.1 Bacteroidales bacterium
CGACAGTGTCGATATTGCCATTGACAACGGATTGGTTACTATTAATAGTACCACCGATAAGGTTATTGAATATGTGTTGCAAGGCTCTACCTCCGATGGCAGCATCAAGGTATATAGCGAACATAAATACCGCATCACACTCAACGAGGTGACACTGCAAAGCCAAACCACAGCAGCCATCAATAGTCAAAGTAAAAAGAGTCTTTTTCTCTGCGCTGTTCAAGGTACTACAAACACCATATCTGACGCCTCATCGTATAGCGTAACCGACGAAAGCGAAGACTGCAAGGGCTGCATTTTCTCCGAAGGACAAATAATAATATGTGGCACTGGCACACTCAATGTTACGGGTAACTACAAACATGCCATTGCTACCGACGACTATTTAGTTATCAATCAGAATATCGACCTCAACATTAAAGGCTCAGCCAAAGATGCCATTCACACCAACGATTATATCGTTATCGAAGATGGCACAATAAATATTGGCAACTGTGGCAGCGATGGTATTCAGAGCGATGAAGGTGCAATAGCCATAAATGGTGGTACAATAGGCATAACAACAACAGCCACTGCAAGCAAATGTATCAAAGCCGTAGGCAACATCAGCATCAACGGTGGCACACTCACACTTAGCAATAGCGGCAATGGTGAATGGGATAGCACCGAAGCCGATTACTCAAACGCTACATGCATCAAAACGAGTGGCGAACTCAACATTAGCGCAGGTAACATAATAGCCACAGCAAGTGGAACGGCAGGCAGATGCCTCAAAGCTAATAGCAACATCAACATTAGCGGAGGCACACTCACACTCAATGCTACAGGAAGCTATATGCAACAGAGCGGACAAGACTACAACACATCTGGCGCTATCAAAACAAGCGGTAACATGATAGTAACTGGCGGCACCATCAATGCTACTGTTACTGGCAGCGGAGCTAAAGCCATAAAGGTTAGTGGCACATACAAGCAAACCAATGGCGAAGTGTATGCTAGTGCATCGGGTTCTAACTTAGGTTCATCGAGTCAAAACATGTGGGGCGGTTCATCATCAAGTAGCAACACAGCACGTGCAAAGGGACTGAAAGTTACGGGTGCCATCAGCATATCGGGCGGTATCTTGAATTGTAGCAGCACATCGCACGAAGCCATCGAAACAAAGAGCACACTTACAATAAGTGGTGGCGAGGTGTATGGCTATTCAGCATCCGACGATGGCATCAACGCCTCATCAACATTCACCATAACAGATGGCTATGTGTGTGGCTATGCTCCTGGCAACGATGGTCTCGATGCTAATGGCAATTTCTACATCAAAGGTGGCGTGGTGTTTGCCGTAGGGTCGTCATCTCCTGAAGTAGCTATCGATGCCAACACCGAAGGCGGATACAAGCTCTACATCAGCGGTGGTACCATAATGACCGTTGGTCCGCTCGAAAGTGGCGCATCGCTCACACAAAGCTGCTACTCAACATCATCGTGGAGCAAAAACACCAACTATGCACTTACCGTGGGTAACAACACATACGTGTTCAAAACACCATCGAGCGGTGGCAGTAACCTTGTGGTAAGTGGTGCATCGACACCTACATTGAAATCGGGTGTAACTGTCACTGGTGGCACATCACACTTCGATGGTGTTGGCGTACTAACTGAAAATGGCACCATAAGCGGAGGTTCTAATGTGTCGCTTAGCTCGTATTCGGGCGGAAGTAGTTGGAATCGACGATAAATAACAACATTAGCGACTAATAATACTTCATAGTTTAATGTACAAATTATATTTCATAGTAGCACTTTTAATGGTTGTGGTGGCTTGTTCCACCTCAACCATTAATTTTGACAACGACATAACATCAAACATCAAACACACCATCGTTATCCGTTTTAGTCATGGAGAAGTAATAGTATTGGGCGACACCACAAGCGAAGTCAACATTTGCACCGATGAGTTATGCAACGTAAACATAAAAAGCACTGCACAAGGCGTAAATTACATCATCGAAGGACTTACATATCAGGGCAGTTTGAGCTTCGACAGCAAACTTCCGTTATGCATCACACTCAACAACGCCAACATAGCCTGTTCGCACCAATCGCCCATCAGCATAACGTCTGAGGCTCAAGCCTATCTAATGTTGGCTGATAATACACATAATAGCATTGCCGACAATACAACACTACTAGGCTGTAAAGGGAAAAACAAACTATGTGGTGGCGTGTGCAGCAATGGCATACTCACTATAGCTGGCACTGGCAAACTCAATGTGAACAGCATAAACAATAGTGCTATCAGAACAATGAGCGACCTCAACATAGTGAGTAACCCTATGATAGATGCCATGTCGGAACAATATCATACCATAGCAGTGCGCCACAATACCACAATAAACGGAGGCAAGATCACAGGCACTGCCATTGCCGATGGCTATCACGCCCTCAAAGTTGGCGATTGTATAACCATAACCAATGGCTCATTAAACCTCAACACACATGGCAATGCCAAAGCCAAGAAAAAAGACCGCTACAAAACATCAGCTTGTATGTCGGCCGATAGCACAATAACCATAAATTATGGCAATATATGCCTCATTGCCAATGGCGACGGTGGTAAAGGAATAAAAACCGACGGAGATATAGTTATTAATGGCGGACATATAACCATACAAACCAATGGCACTTCAGAATACGGCTCGGCCAAAGGCATCAAAGCCAATAAGAGCATAACCATATCCGATGGACAACTGCAAGTGGTATCGCACACATCAGAAGGCATAGAGAGCAAAAATGAGATAACCATAAGCGGAGGCGAGATTAAAGTAGAGGCTTCTGACGATGCCATTAACGCCGCACAGCACATACTCATTGACGGCGGATATATTTGGGCTCGCTCGGCCAACAACGATGCTATAGATAGCAATGGCAACCTCTGCATCGAAAACGGACATATTACAGCCATAGGCGGACACATACCCGAATGTGGCATCGACGCCAATGAGGAAGAGGGCTATGCTGTGTACATATCTGGCGGAACTATCATTGCTGTGGGTGGCTGGAATAGCACACCTATATGCATCAACGAGAAACAGACTGTGGTGACTGACAACGGACGTTTTGCTAACGCTACACTCTCCGACGCTAAAGGACGAGTGCTAATGTCGTTCGACGCAAATGTAGCACAATCGTTTAGGGTGAAAGAGACACCACCTCCCTTTAATCCCGACACACTACTTATGCCACCTCCTTTCCCATTCTTTACCGACGCAAACGTACCAACCCCACCCTCTGATATTCCTATTATGGATATGTATAACTACATATTCTCATCGCCGGCACTCAATACCGACACACAATATAAGATAAAAGTTAGCAAGTAGATACAAAGAGAAAGCGGAGGTCATCTGATGGATGACCTCCGCTTCTTTATCTATTGTTACTCTGCAACTATATTACTCTATTTCAGAGTTGTAGAGTGTTTCGGCATCAGGAATATCCCAAGTCCAATCGCTACCATCAGCTGCTATAGTAACCGCAGTTGAAACATAGCAGTTGCCACCTTCAGCTATTGACTTGCGCACGATGTCTTTTTTCCAACGTTTCATATCGTACCAGTTGAAGCCCTCGCCCCAAAGTTCGAGCTCGCGGTAGTCAACAATCTCTTGGAAGAGGTCGTCACCAGTCTTTGTACAAGTATATTCAGAGTTACGACCACTTGTTGCATTAAGCTCAACAAGTGCAGCTTGTGCATCGGCCTCCTTGCCAAGGAAGTAATTAGCTTCAGCCTCGATAAGCACCATTTCTGACGAACGCATCAGAGGCAAATACGACACACCTGGAAGGTCGAACACCCAGAACTTAAGTTGAGCACCCAAATAGTAATAACCATATTGGTATGGTTTTGTATAGCCACTTGGAGTTGCCGCATTGCAATATGCTTCAGCTGCTTTTGCAGCAGAGTTCAAAAAGTAGCCAAGGATTTGATTCATTACCAATGTGTCAGTAACGTCGTATCCTTCCAACTTATCAGCAGTGAGGAATCGGCTCATACGAACATCGTTGGTTGGCATACGGTCGGTAAGTTCCTTTTCTATAGCACCTGCACCATATCGAGTGTTTTGTGCATAATAGCCATTGCAAGCGAACTGAGTACCAAACGACCAATACCATTGGTTTTCATCGGCACTACCATGACTACCAAATATCCATTCACTTGTAGGTGTTGCAAAACCTGCCTTATATTCACTGTTACTCATCAAAGCATAACCTTCGCGAGCAAGTTTTGCTGTTTCGAGAGCCTTAGCATAGTCTTGCTTATGAAGTGCAGCACGAGCATAAACGCCGTATGCTACATTGATGTTGGTAAGCCAAACATCAGTTTCATCACGATCTAACTTCGAAGCTTTGAAATCAGCAATAGCTTCATCAAGGTCGGCATATATTTGTGCATAGCACTCAGCAACAGTTGAAAGAGGCAATCCTCCTTGCGATTCATCAAGGCGAAGTACTACACCATCAACTGCACCATTGTTAGTGTCTTGCCAACGTGGTGTAAAGAGCTCGAGCAATTTAGTATAAGCATAGGCACGATATGTTAATGCCTGAGCCTTATAGAACAACTTCTCTGCATCATCGCCTTTTGCCTCTTCTGCATGGAGAATGATTGAATTTGCATTACCTATAATGAGATAGTAATATGCCCATGGATAACGGCAATATGATGTAGAAGTACGTGTATAGTACTGACTATTCATTATAGGAGCCCAACCTGCAGCATAGCCATTGTAACGGAATTCCTGTGAAGGATATTCGTTGTAGATAGATATAATTCTATTCTCACCACAGCATCCTTGAGAAAAAGAGTAATACTGCGAGTGCATAACGTAAGCTATGCCATTAACAGCCGCCTTAACATTATCAGTTGTTGCAAATACATCAGAAGGCAACACTGTGGCAGTAGGAGTAGTCTCCAAAAAATCGTCGGAACAACTGCTCAAAGAAGCAATGGCAACGACACCAGCAACCAATATCTTATTTAGTTTCATATAGTTTCTTCTTTAATGGGTTAGAACTTAACTGTAACACCTACATTGAAAAGACGTGCTGTAGTATACGTTGCATCTTGAGCACCACTGAAGTCATACTGTGGATTCAAGCCTTGACGAGCTGTGAATGTGAATGCATTCTCAACACCAGCATTGAAGCTAACGCTTTCAAGGTCAAGTTTGTTAACTATAGTGTTAGGCAACGCATATGTCAGACCGATATTCTTCACTACAAAGTAGTTAGCACTTACAAGCCAACGGTCAGAATATGCATCGTTGTTATATTCGCTAAGATTATGGTCGATAACTGGTATACCATTTTTGTCGATTCGGTTAGCCGATGTTTCAGTCATGCCTTCTGGAGCACCATTCCATGCTTTCAGAATGTCTTTGTGCAAAGCAGATACCGACGAAGCTGATGTTTGCATCAAATTACTGTATCCACTATCGAACACTTTGCCACCAAGTTGGTAGGTAGCAAGTACGTTGAAAGTAAGACCCTTCCACGATACATTGGTGTGTACAGAGCCATACGCCTTTGGCATAGCCGAACCACGCCAATTGCGCTTGCCGTATGTTATATCGGTAGTGTAATCAACACCATTAATGGTTACAAGTTCACCATAATAATTGGCTGCTGCTTTCATATCTTCATCAAGTTCGTAGAGTGAACGACCTGTAAGTTGGTCAACACCTACGAAATGATAAGTGTAGAATTCGTACATTGAATGTCCCTCAGAGTACAGACGTAATGAACCATTTGCAATATCTTCACCATCTGGCAACTCTTTAATCTTATTCTTGATAAGAGTAACATCAGCACCTACATTCCATTTCACATCGCCTTGAAGAACATCTACATCAGCAGATATTTCCCAACCATTATTCTTTACACGACCAATATTCTTAAGTAGGGTAATATTTGATGTGTTCTCATTATGAATATTAGAACCTGCCGATGCTGGAAGTGGAACATTGAACAAAAGGTCTTTCGATGTCTTGTCAAAATAACCCAAATTGACATTCAAACGGCTAAACAAACGAGCCTCAAGTGCAATATCAATAGTTTGAGTTGTCTCCCACTTAACTTTTGAAGCATCTAATTGCTGAATGAACAAAGCAGCACTACCTGCATTCTTGTCAAGAGCATATAGTGGTTTTGAAGCGTAATAATTCTGATCAGTACCATTGAGTACGAGGTTGTTACCAACCTGACCAAACGATGCACGAAGTTTTAGGAAGTTAACATAATCGTTTTTCTCCATAAAATCTTCACGAGTAATATCCCATGCAGCACCTACAGAGAAGAACTGACCCCAACGATTGTTTTCATCGAAACGTGAAGAACCATCGGTACGGAACGAAGCATCTGCAAAATACTTCTCAGCATAGTTGTAACGTACACGACCCAGATACGACTCTGTTGTTTCCTCTTCGCTATAGCCTTCAAGGTAGCTATTGATTGCGAAATTGCTCATCTCAGTAAGACCCTCTACAGACTGCTTAGTGTTCATACCGCTAACATATCTGTAGCTATACTTATAACTTTCGTGTGCGCCAAGTGCGTCAACATGGTGAATATCGAAGTCGTGCGACCAGTTGATGAGTTGCTGGAAGTTGACTGTTTGAGTGCGCGATTCGGTATCGGTGTATCGACCACCATTAGCAGCACCATCACCAATGTTTGAGTTGTTGAAACGTGTTGCCGAAGTCTTTACAATATTCTCATTGGCCTTAACTGTAACATCGAAACCTAATGGCAAATATGCTGTTGCGAAAACAGTTCCGTCAAGGTTATAACGTTCAGCCTCTTGCTTATCGGTCTTACGCTCATAAATAATATGGCGATTACCCAAATAGTCAGATGTTGTATCATATTGCTTCTGACCATCCTTATCGAGAACATACGAGCCATCTGCATTGTGCAAATAGATTGGGTATATAGGTGCCATCATACGAGTCTGGTAGAATGGGTTAGCATAGTATGTACCCTCTGCACTATCGTTATAGTTACGCTTTGCTTGAGCTCCTGCTACATTGATACCAAGTTTTGCCCACTTCTTAGGAGTGATGGTTGAGTTAACACGACCCGAAAAACGTTTGTAACCGGTGTTGATGATGTAACCCTCTTCGTTCAAATAATCGAACGAAGCGAAGAGTGTATACTTCTCATTGTTCGATTGGTACGACATACCATACTCTTGGCGATGACCAGTTTGCTCTACTGCCTTCACCCAATCGAGGTCGTCATAACCAGGCAAAACGGTAGCTACCAACTTGCCATTTGCGTCGAACAACTTATCATCTGCAGCATTGTAGATGTTACGCTTTACGAGTGATTCAATTATATTTTTTGTTGCATAAACAGCAGCATTTTCAGCATTATATCCCATTGCTGACGTCATTGCCATGTTTCTCATACCACGCCACTGCACTTCCATCCAATCATCAGCACCCAAACGGTCGTACTCTTTTATACCGCGAGTGAAGAGACCCATGTTAGCAGTAAATGTAACCACCGACTTACCGCCAGCAGCACCTTTTGTGTTGATAAGGATAACACCGTTAGCAGCACGCGAACCATAGAGAGCTGCCGACGAAGCATCTTTCAACACTGTCATGCTCTCAATATCGTTAGAGTTAATGTCGGCTATGCTACCATTATAAGGTACACCATCGAGCACAATGAGTGGATTGTTGCTACCATTAACCGAGCCTATACCACGTATACGGATAGTAGGTGCAGCACCTGGCTCACCATAAGTATTATTAACTTGTACACCTGGAGCTTGACCTTCAAGAGCACCTGTTACACTTGTACCTATGGTTTGCTCTATCTGTTCACTACCCACGCGCGATACTGCGCCAGTAAGCGAACCACGCTTTGCCGAACCATAGGCCACAACTACAACTTCGTCGATTTCTTCCCAATCCGATTCCATTGCCGCATTTATCACTGTGCGACCATTGATTGGTTGCTCCTGATCGGCCATTCCGACAAAACGGAATATGAGTGACTCGGCCTCTGCAGGCACATTCAGACGGTAGTTTCCGTCCATATCGGTGACTGTACCAGCTGTGGTACCTTTCACCATTACTGCCGCTCCGGGGATTGGCAGTCCGTCTTCACCAGTAACTGTACCGGTTATAGTCTTATTCTGCGCCAATGCACTTACGCAGGTTATGACTAAGAAAGACATTAAAAATAAAAGTTTTCGCATAAATATAGAGGTTTTGAAAAATATATTACTTTTTAATGTTCGTTTGTTAAAAATCAAACTAAAAGATTTTCTTACTTTTTACTTTCAGTTTTCAATGCAAAATTATCTACAAAATAATATTCAAACACTCCACATTGGTTAAAATTGTTTAAGTATACACAAATATCATACTTTTTTTAAAAATACAAGATGTATAATATTACATATATATATCAAAATATACCTTTTTACTAAAAGTGGATAGGTGTTTACATCTATCAATTGTAGATATTTCTTAAAATTTGCGCGGCAAAGATAAATAAATATTAAAATTTTCCATCGCCAGGTTAATAATATTTCAATGATCGACTACCAATCTACCGTTTTTAAACATAAAAGTCGTGGTTAATTCCAATTTATTACAAAGCGCCCAATTTATAAATAGGAGGTACATAATGCCACATAAGCGATGGCTTGGCATAATAAAACGTCTCTTTCAAAACTTTATCAAATCATATTGTAAGCGAATAGGCATACAGTATTTCACACATTTCATCGATGAATATATGCATATGCAACAACGAAAAGGTGTTCGTTTAATACAAACAACAATGCGAGTTAGACGCATTTGCAACATATACGCTCCAAATATAAGTCTAACAGCGGCATCGACTGCCGAGTTTATACAAAATATAACAGAATGGATGCTTCACGAATATGTTAATCAGCGCACAAAACGACACTTGTCTGATAGTATAGTAAAGCTATACCTTAATATATTACATACCATTTTTAGTTATGCAAAACGAATGGGACGAATTGATGTCAATCCGTTCGGTATGCTTATTCATCACAAACGGAATTAACCATATACCAATAGTAAGCAGTCGCTTTCAGTGGCAGAGATGCAATGCAACACGACATACTTTTGATACATTAATAATGCATACCCAACATAAATAGACAAAAAGAAAAGTGCAAGTCTCTGCAAAAAGAGAGACTTGCACTCAAGCCATATGCGCTTTTGTAAGTTGTTGTTTAGTTATTTTCTGGGCGTAGCTTACGTACGGTAACAGCTGTTTGCCACATTTCGCTTTCGCGAAGTGCTTTAAGTTCTTTCTCCAAGCCTACACGATAGTCAGGTTTAGAGTTTGCATCAATCGAAATCTGAGCTTCGTTACCACACTTAACGTTTGCATATAGTTTCTGAACCACAGGCTTAATAGCGTCGTGGAAAGGCCCCATCCAGTCGAGTGCTCCACGTTGTGCTGTTGTTGAGCAGTTAGCATACATCCAGTCCATACCATTCTTAGCGAAGAGTGGCATAAGCGACTGTGTGAGCTCTTCAACGGTCTCGTTAAATGCCTCAGAAGGTGTATGACCATTCTCGCGGAGAACTTCGTATTGAGCGAGCAACAAACCTTGTATTGCGCCCATGAGTGAACCACGCTCACCAGTAAGGTCAGAAGTAGCCTCGCGTTGGAATGTTGTTTCGAACAAGTAGCCCGAACCAATACCTATACCGAGTGCCAAAGTACGATCGAGTGCCTTACCTGTAGCATCTTGATAAACGGCATACGATGAGTTCAAACCGCGACCTTCGAGGAACATAGAACGGAGTGATGTACCAGAACCTTTAGGAGCTACCATTATAACGTCAATATCCTTTGCAGGTACAACACCTGTGCGATCGTTCCAAGTAATGGCAAAGCCGTGCGAGAAGTAGAGAGCCTTACCTGCAGTGAGATACTGCTTTATAGTAGGCCAAACCGACATAACAGCTGCGTCAGAAAGGAGACACATTACGATGGTTGCCTTTTGGCACGCCTCTTCGATGCTGAAGAGTGTTTCGCCTGGCACCCAACCATCAGCCACTGCCTTGTCGTATGTCTTGCCCTGACGTTGGCCAACGATGACGTTGAAGCCGTTGTCGCGCAAATTGAGCGATTGACCTGGACCCTGAACACCATAGCCTATCACGGCAATGGTCTCATCTTTCAGTATCTGACGTGCTTTCTCAAGTGGAAACTCTTCACGTGTCATCACCTCTTCGATGACACCACCAAAATTCATCTTTGCCATTTTATTCTTTTAATTATTGATTTCGTTATTATTGTTAGAATATACACACTTTATATGCTACATTCACAAACGATGCAAAGATACATCACATTTTTCAGAATGCAAAGCAGAACCGACTAATTGATAATTTAAAATTCAAATTTGCCAATCAAAGACTAAAAAATCAATATTTATAAGTTGGCATTTGTAATTTGTAACTTAAGCGCCCCATGTCTCTCGGTCAAGACTGCGATACTGAATGGCTTCGGCTATATGCTGCGCTGCTATATTCTCACACCCACTAAGATCGGCAATGGTGCGTGCTACTTTCAGAATACGATCGTAAGCACGAGCCGAAAGCCCAAGACGCAACATGGCTTGTTTCAGTATAGCTTGTCCGGCTTCATCAGGTTGAGCATAGATGGCTTGCAGTTTGGGGGTGAGTTGTGCGTTGCAGTGTATACCTGGATGGTTGGCATAGCGCCGACTTTGCACTTCGCGAGCCTTTATCACTCGTTTCTTTATCTCTGTGCTTGGCTCCGATGGTGGTGCATCGGCTAATTTATCAAATGGCACAGGCACAACCTCGACATGAAGATCGATACGGTCGAGCAATGGACCTGATATGCGTCCTAAGTATTTACGCACCATGCCTGGCGGACATGTACATTCGCGATTAGGGTCGTTGTAATATCCGCACGGACATGGATTCATGCTAGCCACAAGCATAAAACTGGCTGGATATTCAACTGTGAAACGTGAACGTGATATGGATATAACTCTGTCTTCGAGTGGTTGACGCATCACTTCAAGCACCGTACGCTTAAACTCGGGTAACTCGTCGAGAAAGAGCACTCCATTGTGTGCAAGCGATATTTCGCCTGGCTGCGGATATGAACCTCCGCCAACAAGAGCTACATCGGATATGGTATGATGCGGACTACGAAATGGACGACGGGTGAGTAACGAGGCCTCGCCTTTTATCTTACCTGCTACTGAATGTATCTTGGTTGTTTCGAGTGCCTCGTCCATAGTAAGTGGTGGCAATATCGATGGCAGACGCTTTGCCATCATACTTTTACCAGAACCTGGCGAACCTATCATAAGTATGTTGTGACCACCTGCTGCTGCTATTTCAAGCGCACGCTTCACAGTCTCTTGCCCTTTAACCTCGGCAAAATCGAAATCGGGCATATTAGTAGCCTTACTAAACTCTGCGTTTATATCAACAACAATAGGCTCCATACCTTTGCCTTTATCCAAGAAATTAGCAACTTGCATTAGCGACTGTGCACCGTAAACCTTAATACCATCGACGATGGCAGCCTCCTTGGCATTCTCGGCAGGAAATATGCACCCTTCAAATCCCTCTTGTTTGGCTTTTATTGCCATTGGCAAAGCTCCTTTGATTGGCATAACACTGCCATCGAGCGAGAGCTCGCCCATGATGAGATATTTGTGCAAATGTGTATATGCTATTTTTTCGTTGGCGGCTAAAATACCTATGGCAAGTGGCAAATCGTAAGCCGATCCCTCTTTGCGTATGTCGGCTGGAGCCATATTGATAACAATCTGTTTCCCTGGCCATTGCCAACCACTAATGCTCATGGCCGACTCGATACGATGTTCGCTCTCTTTTACTGCATTATCAGGCAGTCCGACAATAAAAAACTTAACTCCTGAACTAATATTCACCTCCATAGTGACAGTAAGTGCATCAATACCACTCACTGCCGCACCATACGTTTTAACTAACATTGATTTGTGCTATTTGGTTAACATGCACAAAGATATAATTTATATTACGAATAGCAAGTTTTTAGATTATGCACGATAAAATGGTATTGCCTTATTGCCAACAACAATATCAATCACTAATCTTCGTATATCTTTTTTCCGAACAAATAATACCTTAATATAAGGCTATAACGTTTCACTTCGGATGGTAGCTGTGATGTTCGATGCGCACGCAACATTTTGCGTTTGCCCAATGTTGTAACTATTGTTCCAAAGAATGCCCAATGTGCTTTTACTATTGCCCAACAGAAACGCCACTGACCTTTTGCAACAAACATCAGACCTGCCACACCATCGAGCAACAAACGGCAAAGAATAACTAGCGACCACAACGAACTATTGTAGTTCTTCACCATCATGATGAGGTTGTTGCGAAAGTTAAGATATGTCTTGCGCGGATTAGTACTACTCAACGTTGCTCCACCTAAATGATAAACAGCCGATTGTCCGCACGACACAATATTGTAGCCCATATTGCGCAGTCGCCAGCAAAGATCAATTTCTTCCATGTGCGCAAAGAAGTCTTCATCTAATCCGCCACACTCTAAATATAGTTTACGCCTAATCAGCAGTGCTGCACCACTAACCCATAGCGCACTAATATTATTGTTGTACTGACCATTATCGGGCTCAATATAATCCATCAACCGACCACGACAGAATGGATAGCCAAGCCAGTCGATAAACCCACCTGCAGCACCAGCATATTCAAAATGCGACTTACGTTTGTCGTCTAATATCTTAGGAGCACAAGCAGCTATGTTGCTATCTTCATCCATCAGATTGATAAGCGGACGAGTCCAGTTAGATGTGGTTGCCACATCTGAATTGAGCAACAATACATACTCATGATCGAGTTGCGCTATCACTTTGTTGTAACCACCTGCAAAACCATAGTTTTGGTCGAGAACAATGGTGCGAACATCAGGGAAGTCACTGCGCAGCAATTGCAAACTATCGTCGGTCGAAGCATTATCAGCCACAATAACCTCCACCTCATCGCTCTGCGTGGTCGACAAGACGATGGGCAAATAGTGACGCAACAACTGCGAACCGTTCCAATTTAGTATTACAACGGCAAGTCGTTTCATGCCAATGCCTCTTTGTTATTTTCCATTTCGGCTATCTGTTGCAATGCGCAACTAAGTTGGTCAGGACACGATGTGCCTTTTGTTCCACAGATAATGCCATTTAAACGCTTTATCACATCTTCTGTACGCATACCTTCAACAAGTTTTGCAATGCCTTGTAAATTGCCATCACAACCACCTAAAAATTCAACTGAGCGAACTACTCCATCTTCAACATCAATGTTGATAATTTGGCTGCAAGTGCCGCGTGTTTTGTATTGGTACATCATAGTATTTCGTATCTCTGATTATTGTTCAAAAAAAGTATTCGGATTACAAAAAGTCCATCCTCGCTCAATCACTTCTGCTATTATTGCCTCTGTAAGTTCATCACAATGTTCGAGGCGATCGTGAAGCAATATGATGCTATCGGGTTTAAGCTGTTGCCTAACACGCCTAAGCACTTTATCACGTCCTTCTGAACGTGTATCGAATGAACGAACCGACCATGCTACTGTGGTATAACCCAAACTCTTAACCGCTTGTTTAATCATTATGTTGGTTATGCCTAGTGGTGGTCGAAAGAGTTTAATATGCACTCCCAACCGAGCAAATACTTCGTGAGCACGCATTAACTCATGCCTATAATTGCTACTGCTACAAAAACTGCGAAACGGGTTGTGATGATAAGTATGTTGACCTATCACATGTCCGTCGGAAACAATACTCTGCAGCACTTCTGGTGATTTTTCAGCTTTGCTACCTATACAGAAAAAGGCTGCTTTAACATTGTACTTTTTCAGTACGCAAAGCACCTTAGGTGTATTAATCTCATCTGGTCCATCATCAAAAGTAAGCATTACACCATTCCCATTAGTTTGACAAATGGCTGGCAGATAGGCACATGTTTGAATATGTGTTGCTACATACACTTCGCGCATGACAACAACTACTACCACAACCGCTATGGCTATCCACCACATCATTGCATAATGCTTTTCATAAAGTTGCTCGCAGACCCCACACCACAAAGCATGTCAAGTGTAGGATTGTTAAGTTGAGCTATGGTATGTTCGTTTTTCTGATCGGAGAGTAAGAAAAACCAAGCCGAATCGTCGGCTGGAATATTAGCAGCACAATGTCCCATACGCTTCAAAATAACTTGCAACGTTGGTGTTAATTCATCGATGTAGCCTAATAGTACACAATGCTTACCATCGGCTATTTCGAGGGCTGCATCAACAAGAGCATCGGCAAAACTACGTTGTCGGTCGACAAAGGTCATATTATAACCATGACAACCCGTCATAATAGCTATATGGCTACCTATTGTGTTGAATGTCGACTGAATGAATGGCGTTGGTGGCAATACTTGTTCACCCGACGAAAGTGCTGATGCCAAGAACTTCTCGCTATCGGTGAGGCAGCCATAAGCCGTAGCCGTAATTATCGAATCGGGTGAGGATACATTAGCACTACTTAGGCACTGCAACCCTGTCGACACGCCCATCTTAACAAGCTTACTCATTCGTCTTCGCATGTTAGCATCGGGAATAAGCTCTTTCAAATCCCACTCTGAACTATACTGAGTTGCTGCATTGACATATATTGTTTTCATAGGCGTGAGAATATTACCGATGAGCAATTACCTCCGAAGCCGAACGAATTTGAGACAACAGAGTGCACTTCGCAGTTAGTTAGAGTTGTTACAGGCTTAATATTACAATCGGTCATTGGTGTGCTAAAACGTAAGTTAGGCCAAACCTGCTGATGTTTTATTGCCAACACAGAGAACACAGCTTCGATGGAACCAGCCGCTGCTAATGTATGACCCGTAAAAGCTTTAGTAGAACTAAAGAGAGGCAACTTCTCGCCCCACAGAGCAACCATAGCAGCCGCTTCTGATGCATCGTTATTAGCAGTACCTGTGCCATGAGCATTTATATAGCTAATATCCGAGGGCTGCAACTGTGCCTTGTCGAGGGCTGCCTGCATTGCCAAACGTGGTCCGAGACCGTTAGCACTAACTGCCGTTTGGTGATAAGCATCGTTGGCATTGCCCCAACCAGTCAGCTTGCAATAAGCGCCATTAGGCTTATCTTGCAATACCAAATAAGCAGCGCCTTCGCCTAAGTTAAGTCCGGCACGCGATGCATCGAATGGTCGGCACTTATCGCTATCGAGAATAAGAAGCGAACGGAAGCCATCGATGGTGTAGGCGCACAATGCATCGACACCACCCACCACAACAGTATCAACCAATCCGTTCTCAATAAGACGAGCTCCCATCATTATGGCATTAGCAGCTGACGAACATGCTGTGCTTATTGCTGTGCGAAAACCACCAATATGACAATAGTTGGCAATAGCATTGGTGCTCGAAGCACAATCGTGTTGTGCCACATAGCGCAACCTACCCTTTTGGCTGTCACTCATAAAATGACGATAGAATTCAGGTGTTAGGTCCATTCCGCCTACTGTGGTGGCCGACACGAATGCCACATTGCTCAAGTTAGTCAATTCAGCATCAGCGATAGCTTCACGAGCGGCCAACATACCCAGCAACGAAGTGCGCGACCACGCTGCATTACTACTCAATCCTAATTGGGATTGCAATTCAGCGTTGGTCAGTGACAATTCACCCACAGGCACGTCAATAGCTGTAGCAAAATTGCGCACACGGCCAATGGCATCGGTGCTATTGCGCAGAGCTTGCAAATTGCTCTCCACACCAACACCTAATGCCGACACAATGCCTATGCCCGTAACGTAAACCATAAATTATTTCTGGTTTGCTAATACGAACTCTGCCAATGTATTAACCGACTTAAATATCGGACGCGCATCGGCTGCATTATCGATATGAATGCCATGATAACGCTCGAGTACAAGTATTATTTCAAGCGCATCGATAGAGTCGAGGCCTAAACCATCACCAAAAAGAGGTGCATCATCATCGATGTCGGCAGGAGTTATGTCTTCCAGATTAAGCGCGTTTATTATTTCTTGTTTAAGTTGTAGTTTAAGTTCTTCCATAAAAGACAGATATTTATTTCGAGGTTTTATTTATTAGTTGTTATCAATTTAAAATCGAGTTCATATTCGTTGTCAAGCAATTCACACCACCCAGTCAGAACGTATTTATAACGCCCCGAACCAAGCAACATCTCGGCATAATGAGTGGCAAAATTGTCATTTTTATCGTTAGCCACAAAGAATGTAGTTTCACCTTTCACTTTGTGCTTGATAGCTATTTCACCCATAACAATGTTGGGCAATGTGTATACGAATGCGGCTGGGCTAGCTGGTTCGTTATCACGTTTTTGAATGCGCCAATGTTGCAAATCTGCATCAAGCGAAGAGCTTCTATTGCTTAACACCATTGCCACATCGTAAGGTTCATACTCAAGATTACTCAACATATATTCGGCAGCTAAGTATCCCAATTTGCACATATCGGTCATCTTGAAAAACTTAAGATTAGGTGTCAGTGTGTGATACACTTCACGAGCAAATGCCGAAAAGTCTGATGCTGTTTGCATCAACACTTTATCATCAACAGTCAGTTTACCTGCCTTCATTGTGCATTGCTTCATCACTACACTTTGGGCAGCTTGCAAAGGTTGAGCAATAGTAGCATACTTGGCAAGCGACATCACTACAGCTGCATTACATCCACCAAATCCCGATGCACTCTTAATACAATGACGCATCTCTATCGAACGATTAGCTGCGCTCACATTGAGCGGTATGGGAGTACCTGGCGTTTCGTATCCTTTAGTACCTAACAAGACACCACGTCGCAACTCTTCGGCCGCTATTGCTATTTCAACTACACCCGATGCACCAAGCGTATGACCTATATATGGCTTTAGACTATTGATAGGACATTGTTGTAGTTCGGCAAGTGCCATAGCCTTCGACTCCATTTCGTCGTTATAAATGGTAGCTGTACCATGTGCATTGACAAAAGATATATCAGCAGATGTAAGCTGAGCCTCTGTCATTGCTTGTTTCATTGCTTCGGCAAGTGGCTCGCCTGTGCGCGATGGTCCACTAATGTGATTAGCATCGTTGGTCATAGCACCACCAGCCAACACCACACCTGCCGATCTTGTCTCATCAGCAGTAATAACTATAGCACCTACAGCCTCGCCAAGCGACAATCCATCGCGCTGAGCATCGTATGGGCGACAAGGATTGGGGCTAACTGACTTGAAAGCCATAAAGCCACTAGTGGTAAACTCTGTCATCTCATCGCCACCAACCACAATAATATTATCGAAGACACCAGTACGAATCAGACGCTGAGCAACAACAACAGCCACAACACCTGATATACAAGCATTGGAAACTACGATAGGATTGCCCGTAAAACCCACTATTTTGCAAACATGATGTGCCATATTTTGCAAAAATACATTGCTCTGAGGCTTTGGGGTGTCGATTGTTAGATTATCAATATTGCCCTTTGTTGTTGAGAACACAAAAGCCGTGCGTGCAGAAGTTAAATCGACCTCATCGGTAACAGCATTTATCACACGCACCATCATCGTCTCGAGACGAGTTAGTTCACCTTGAGGAGCTACATCGATTGGGTTTAAACCATGCTCTCCATTGAGCATACTATTATAATTATCCGTCAATCCGAACCCCAATCCTGTCCAAATTGCCGATTTACCTAAATATACTTGTCTGTTACTGCTCATAATCCGTTTGCTCTCTATTTTTTGAGCCACTTTTCTTTCCACAGGTTGTAGAATTCAGGACAAGTGTATTGCATTTCGCCATCATAGGTAGTGAACACCTGAATGGTTTCAGCTGTAGCCATAACTGCCATATCTGATTTGCGATAGATAACATATTCGAATATTATCTTAGCAGCTTCAGTTGGTATATAACGCACTTCAACAATAGCAGTATCGCCACAACGCAACGACTGCTTATAGTTTATATTGAGACTAACCACAGGTGCTACATATCCCGAACTAAAATAGTCGGCATAGCCCAACCCTTTAGGGAAAGCTATTCCGAAGGCCTCCCTACCATCTTCTAAGTAAGCTACATAAGAGCCATGCCACGCTACTTTCATGGCATCAACATCGCTAAAACGCACAAGCACTTCGGTGCGACACGTCAGCGCTGGTTCTCTCATTTTTTGCCTCTTTGCCATACCAGTCTATTCATTCGTTACTTCATCGCAACTTTCATCTTACCTGAAGCAATCAGTTCATCGCCAACATGCACAGTAGCACCAATGAGTGTAACATCGCCAACTTGAGCCTCAAACACTATGGTAGTTGTCATGGTTTCACCCACAAGAGGCAATCGGTTTATTGTAAGTTTATTAACCGAGCCAATTAATCCTAAGCGCACCTCTCCGCCTGCTACAACACTCTCATAGCCAATGCGCATAGCACCGCTCTGAGCTATATGCTCGATGATGCCACTATCGACGATGTGACCATCTTCAACAAAAATATTGTCGGGTAAAATAGTAAGTGCCGACACAGATGCGCCATCGGCATCGATGCCATAAAACGAATCGAGCATCACGATTGGTTGGCGCTGAGGAATATACTTACAAATATCAGCACCGCTAACTATTGGAGTATTCATTAATAGGAAGTTCTTGTTTGAGTGGCAAAGATAGAAATTTATTAGCAATGACGAGTGCTAATGACTAATGATAAGAGTTACAAGCATGAAATTATTCGCAAATAGGTTCACACAGGTATCTTTCTGCATGCTTAAATATTTTTTACAAAAATAAAAGAACAAATAATTTGTCAGCATTCTGTTTTTGTATACCTTTGCGCCGTCAAAAAAACAGCATAGCTACGGGGTGTAGCTCAGTCCGGTTAGAGTACACGTCTGGGGGGCGTGTGGTCGCTGGTTCGAATCCAGTCACCCCGACGCAAATAACATAGAACTCGCTAAGTATGGCGAGTTTTTTTATATTTACATTTATTATATCGCAAACGATATTCTTTTGTAAAAAGAACAAAAATAATAGGTATTTATCGATAAAAAATATTTATATCGTTTGCGATATATTATAATATATCTATATTTGCATCGTAATCACACAAAAATAAGAAAGCACCATGAACGTACACGACTTCACAGTAATCGACAACAAGCACAATAATGTTGAGCTAAGCCGATACAAAGGCAAAGTACTCTTAATTGTCAACACTGCCACAGGTTGTGGTTTGACACCACAATACGAAGCACTCGAAAAGCTTTACCGCACATACAAAGACAAAGGTTTTGAAATACTCGATTTCCCTTGCAATCAGTTCCGTGAGCAAGCCAAAGGAAGCGACGAAGAAATAAACCAATTCTGCACACTAACATACGACACCACGTTCCCTCGTTTCAGCAAAATTGACGTCAATGGACCAGCCACTGCCCCACTCTTTGAATACCTCAAAGCACAGAAGAGCACTGGCACAAAAAAAGGTAACATACTAATGCGTGCATTACTATGTGTAGTATCAAAACTCAACGGCAGAAGTTGCTGCGATGGCGACATAAAATGGAACTTCACAAAATTCCTTGTCGACCAAAATGGCAATGTTGTTGAACGTTTCGAACCAACTGTTACTGCAGAATTCATCGAACCTGCTATTAAGAAATTACTATAACAACAAATGATAAGAGAGATAAAAGACAAGCTCAGCCAATTATCATTCCGCACTGGAATAATTATAACATCGCTTTGCATACCATTCTATGTTCTCTCATTTGCTCAAGCAGCACTACCCATTAGCACCGCAACCAAAGGTGTGTTATGGGTAGTGTTGTTCGGATTAGCAAAGACATTCCAATATGCTGGTCTGACAATATTGGGCGTTGATGGTTTGAACAGAATAAAACGGATGTTTAAAAAGAAAAGAGAGGAAAACTAATAACAATGGCATACGAACAATTAAAACTCGACAACCAAATATGCTTTAGGCTCTACACTGCATCACGACTTATAACACAAGCCTACACGCCATATTTTAAGAAGATGGGCATAACATATCCGCAATACCTTGTATTACTTCTTTTGTGGGAACACGACAATTGTGTGGTAAGCGACATTACCGAGCGACTTAAACTCGAAACTAATACCATAACACCACTATTGCAACGCATGGAGAAGCAAGGTCTTATTGTGCGTAACAAGGGATTAGTCGATACTCGCCAGCGCATAGTATCGCTCACACCGCAGGGCAAACGACTTGAAGAACAAGCGCAAAGCATACCCAAATGTTTAGTTAGTGAATTGGCAAGCAAAGGTCTCAACACTAACAACCTTGCTACTTTAGCACCCTTGCTCGACAACGTAATTGATGCCATGCAAAAGTAAAAACACAAATTCTTACATTTGCACCGTTTTTTTAGGAGCAGTAAGAAAAATGTGCATTCAGCAAATTGAAGAAAAACTATATAATAGCAGAATAGGGGCAGCATGCTTATGTGTCATATCGGCATGGGGGCTTATTGATGTTTGGGACGACACGACAATAGCAAATACCGCCAAGTTTATTATCATTTCGTGGGCACAAGCGTTGTTTTTCTGTTTCTTCACCAAACATAAAAAAAACATCATACGCATTGGTGCTAATATATGCATTGCACTCATTTGCATATTGAGCAGCATCGGGCTCTACTGCTATCACTACTGGAATTTTGGCATAGGCGGTCGCATTCTTATACTAATATCAGACACCAACGCAACCGAAGCTAAAGGCTTCGCACTAACTATGCTATCAATATTGCCACATTTTCTAAAATCGTGGCATTTTATTAGTCTGATAACATGCATCATTGTTTTTGTTGCCATTGTATGGCGCATACCCAAACGTGCATATAGCATAGCAGCAATAACAATATTCACAATAGGCACAACACTTGCCGCAATTCACATCATAACCACAGAGACCACTATGGGGAAAGAGACCGGCAAAAAAAACGTATCGATTTTACTACGCACTGGTCACGACTTCTATACCACTCAGAAACAACTCAACATTTATAACAAACTAAAAGAAAACATCAGCTTTTCCACTATCGATTCAGCAACTATAACATCTGAACATCTTGCCGATAACATAATACTCATAATAGGTGAATCGTCGAACTGCACCCATTGGTCACTCTATGGCTATCCACTACCAACTACCCCTCGCCTATATAGCATGCGCGATAGTTTCATCACATTCACCAACGTCATACCACCATACGGAAGCACGGCTGCAGCACTAACAAATGTTTTGTCGGTTCGGAACACAAGCAACAACACAGCCGACTGGTCACACTATGGCAGCATTATAGGAATAGCCAAACATGCCGCTTACGATACATATTGGATTTCGAATCAGTGGCGCAACGAAAACATAGTAAACGTAATAGCATCAGAAGCCAATCATGAACAATATGTCAAACAACAATACCACACCGACTACGATCGTCTCTACTTCGACGAAGAGATGTTCCCTATTATGAACAACGCACTTGCCAATAGCAACACACACAAATTTATCATGATGCATTGCGCTGGTTCGCACTTTCAATACAAACACCATGCGCCAGATAGGTTTAAACTATTCAACGCTAACGACATACCCAACAACAAACAACTAAGCAACGACAAACTACAAATGATAGCCGACTACGATAACGCCATTCTCTATACCGACTACATAATATCAACTACCATAGAGACATTACAAGCCGACACCACACATTCAAACATTATGATATACCTATCGGACCACAGCGAAGACCTTTACGACACCGATAGTGACTATTTCGGGCATGCCACCAAACCATATCAGCAAATACACATACCAATGATAGCTTGGGCCAACAAGAAATACAAACAACAACATTCCAAGAAATGGAGCGCAATGCAGCAAAACAGCCAAAAACCATTCGACTCTGAAAACCTCATCTATACACTACTTGGTCTAACTGGTACAAACTACAATTGGTACGTTGCCGAACAAGATTTATCGTCAGACAAATACGAAATATGTACTCGCTATTTCGAAGGAAAACAATTCGACAATTAAATCAGAAATAACACAGCCTAACACCGTTTCGTAATTCACAAACTCATATTTCGCAATTAAATCATATCTTTGTGCATAACCTAAAAATATAAAGCATATGGGACTTATGAATATGATATTGGGCAATGCCTCAGAAATCAACCTTAACGAAATAGCTAAAGAGTTTGCCGACATACTTGTTGATGGCGAACAACTTGAAAAAGCCTATTGCGTAATTCGCGACAAATGGGTATTCACCAACAAACGCCTCATACTACTTAACGTGCAAGGCGTAACTGGCTCAAAACGAGAATATCTAACAATACCATATTGCAACATATCATATTTCACCATCGAAACAGCTGGCACTCTCGACGACGACTGCGAAATGAAGATATTTATAAAAGGAACACAAGGATTTGTTAAAAAGGAATTCTCACGAAAAACAAATATCAAAGAGTTACAACGCCTTTTAGCAAGTCACATATTATAACAACAGACAACAATGAACGACATAAGAGTAGGTTATGGCTTCGACGTACACCAATTACGCGACGGATTAGAAATGTGGATTGGTGGCATAAAAGTAGAACACACCAAAGGTTGGGTAGCACACTCTGACGGCGATGTACTCATACACGCCATTTGTGACGCACTATTAGGAGCAGCTGGAATGCGCGACATCGGCTACCACTTCCCCGACACAAGCAACGACTTCAAAGGCATTGATAGTAAGATACTACTCCGACGCACAGTCGACCTCATAGCTACCAAAGGCTACAAAGTGAGCAACATCGACTCAACCATAGCACTGCAACGACCAAAGATAAAACCACTCATCGAACAAATGCAACAAACATTGGCCAACGTGATTGGTATCGAAGTCGACCGCGTATCAGTAAAAGCCACCACCACTGAACATTTAGGTTACGAAGGTGAAGAAAAAGGAGCATCGGCATATGCTGTTGCACTCATTTGTAAATAGTGGGCTACTGACAAGTTATCAACAATAATGTTAGTAATTATTGAAAAACTTGTTCATAATCTGATACACACCATAAATATTCATTCAGCACAAAAGGCATAACTTTGCGCCAGAGTCGGCATAGTCTCCGACACACAAATCATTTTTCAACAAAAAGAGAAAGAATGGCAAGAATAATAGCAATAGCCAACCAAAAAGGTGGTGTAGGCAAGACAACAACATCAATCAACCTCGCCGCAAGCTTGGCAGTACTCGAAAAGAAAGTTCTCATCATCGATGCCGATGCGCAGGCCAACTCAACATCGGGTTTAGGCTTCGACGTGCGAGAGGTAAAAACATCGATCTACGAGTGCATGATAAACGATGCCGACCCCAAAGAGGCAATGTTACAATGTGAGATAAAAAACCTATACATATTGCCATCACACATCGACCTTGTTGGCGCCGAGATAGAGATGCTTAACATGACCGACCGCGAGAAAATAATGCGTCGTATGGTTGATAAGTTACGCGACGACTTCGACTATATACTCATCGACTGCTGTCCATCGCTTGGTCTCATCACAGTCAATGCACTCACTGCAGCCGACTCTGTTATCATCCCTGTACAGTGCGAATATTTCGCCCTCGAAGGATTGGGCAAACTGCTCAACACCATCAAGATCATCCAAAAACGACTACATCCAAACCTTGAAATAGAAGGTTTCTTACTCACCATGTACGATGGACGTAATAACCTATCGAACCAAGTACTCGATGAGGTTAAGAAATACTTCCAAGATATGGTATTCAAGACCCTCATAACACGTAACGTCAGACTCAGCGAAGCACCATCGCACGGACAATCAGTAATCGAATACGATGCCACATCGAAGGGCGCTCAGAACTACCTGAACCTCGCCAAAGAGATACTTGACAAGTACGAGAAAAACTAAACAAACCCATAACGAAGAGAGAGAACACACATGTCAGCAAAAGGAAAGGGATTCGGACTTGGCAACGGCCTCGGTGCATTGCTCAACGATGCAACCGAAGAGGATATTGAGAAAAAATCGGCCGTAAGCGAAATCGACATTAACAACATAGAAGCCAACCCATGGCAGCCACGTAGCGACTTCGACCAAGAACAACTCGAAGAGTTATCGGCGTCAATTAAAGAAGTTGGCATCATACAACCACTCACACTACGCCAATTAGCCAATGGCAAATACCAAATAGTGAGCGGTGAACGTCGTTTCCGTGCATCGAAGATGGCAGGACTTAGCACCGTACCAGCCTACGTTCGCGAAGTTGACGACGATGCAATGCTACAGTATGCCCTCATCGAAAACATACAACGCGCCGACCTTAACCCACTTGAAGAAGCCATAAGCTACCAACGACTCATCGACGAGTGCAACCTTACACAAGAGCAACTTGCCGAAAAAGTGAGCAAAAAACGCTCAACAGTTACCAACTTCTTGCGCCTTCTCAAGTTGCCTGCCGAAATACAAGCCGGACTTCGTGAACGCCTCATTACAATGGGACATGCTCGCGCCATAATAAGCATCGAAGACCCACAAACACAACTCATGCTCTATCAGCAAACACTAGAATACGGATATTCAGTGCGTAGAGTAGAAGAACTTGTGCGCGAATACAACGAGCAGAGCAATTCAACCAACAACGAATCGCAACCAACAACTAAACCACAACGCCGACACACTGCACTCGGCACTGCCTATGAAGAGATGCGTACTAATCTCTCTAAACTCTTCGGTACATCGGTCAAATTTGAACGCAAAGAAGAGACAGGCAAAGGCAAAATAACAATACCATTCACCTCTGACGAAGAATTGGAGCGCATACTCTCTGTTCTCGACCAGCAGGCTAAATAAAAACAACGTAGCATTTTGCAACGACTGATATTCACCATATTAGCCATTTGGATAGTCAATTGTGCCAAAGCACAAGAGCCAAACAACAACGACGAGCCACGATTAGAAGGCGAAAAAGTCGACACCGTGTTCATCTCGCTACCAAGCGACTCACTCGTCACAATACTACCCAATGGCGATAAAATGATAAAATCGCTCCCCCCACATTCAATGGGGCACTCGCCACACACTGCCACTATGTATGCCGCCATATTACCTGGCTTAGGACAAATATACAACAAGCGGTATTGGAAACTACCACTGCTCTATGGCGGTGTGGCCGCGTTGTGCTACTCCATTCACTTCAATGGCAAGCACTACAAAATGTATCGCAATGCCTACCGCGACTTTATCATTGGCGACCCCAACAACAAAAGCTACGAAGACATTGTTATTCACAAAACAAACCTAACCGTTGAAGAGGTAGAGACAACATACCGCACATGGTTCACTAATGTTCTGAATAACAAGAAGAACTACTATCGCCGTTATCGCGATTTGAGCTATTTCGGACTCATCGGACTCTATGTATTACAAATCGTCGACGCTGCCGTCGATGCTCACTTCTACACCTTCGACGTAAGCGACGACCTATCGCTACAATGGCAACCCACACTCACCCCCGATGCCGATGGCAAAGGTAATATGGGAGCAAGCATCTGCATTAGGTTCTGATATACATCATTTTGCACAAAGAAATGACAATCGACGTTGTTGCTACAGCGCACGAAGCTTCTACATTCAACTTCTCGCATAAGATTGCCGTGGTCATCGATGTACTACGCGCTACATCTGTTATGACAATAGCCATGCACAATGGAGCAAAACACATAATAGCTGTGCGCACCACTGAAGAGGCTTTTGCACTGCGCAAAAAATATGCACCAAATGTTTTGTTGGGTGGAGAACGTAATGCTGACAAGATAGAAGGATTCGACCTCGACAATTCACCACGCCGATATACACACAACATGGTTAATGGGAAAACCATTGTTATGACAACCACCAACGGCACACAAGCCATAGCTGCCTGCACAAACGCTCAAAAAATATACATAGCCTCACTACTTAATGCTAGTAACATAGCAAAGCAATTGGTACATGCCAACACAGATATTGCTATAGTATGTGCTGGTACCGAAGGACAATTTAGCCTTGAAGATGGACTCTGTGCCGGACTAATAGCCAACGAACTAAGTCAGCACGGCTTTACCCTAACCGACATGGCTCAAGCCATGAAAACACTCAGCCAATGTGCTAACATTAAGCAAACAGCATCTATTGGCGAACACTTTGCACGCCTACAACGCAAAGGCTACGAAGCAGATATTGACGTCTGTTTCGATCTATCAAAACAATATGAAGCGTTGGTATATGGCAACGAAGGCGTGGTGATCGAAAATATTCAACTTTAACTATCTTTGCCACATTATCACGGCAAAAAACATGGACGAACCATATAGCAAAACGGACAACGAAGCTGCATGGATGGCATGGCAGTTGGTAAGCGAAACAGCCACAAGCGTCTTCTTAACAGGCAAAGCTGGAACGGGTAAGACAACTTTCTTACGCCATCTGCATCAGCAATCGCCCAAGCGCATGGCTATTGTAGCCCCAACTGGCGTAGCTGCCATCAACGCAGGTGGAGTAACCATTCACTCATTTTTTCAGTTGCCATTTGCTCCTTTCGTACCAGGAAGCGTGATGAAGACCGATTATACAATGAGGAGCGAGAAAATAAAGATAATACGCACTCTCGACCTCTTGGTAATCGACGAAATAAGCATGGTGCGCGCCGACCTTCTCGATGCCGTCGATGCCGCACTTCGACACTATAGGCATAGCGACACCCCTTTTGGCGGTGTGCAACTCGTTCTCATTGGCGACTTGCAACAGTTACCTCCTGTTGTTATTGAAGCCGAACGTGACATTATCGAACACAACTATCAGACACCATACTTTTTCGGCAGCCATGCACTACAAAAAATAGAATACATAACCATCGAACTCGACAGAGTCTATCGTCAGCGAGATGAAACATTTGTAGCACTGCTCAACAAAATACGTAATAACCAAACCGACAACGAAACACTACAGACACTCAACACACGATACATCCCAAATTTTGACCCTAACGACGACGAAGGATACATCCGACTAACCACACACAACAACCAAGCCGACAATATCAATTCGCTTAAACTACTCAAACTCAATAGTCAAGAGCGAAATTACGAGTGTGAAGTGGAAGGCATATTCCCCGAAAACTCATACCCTGCTGATAAGACACTTAAGCTCAAAGTAGGTGCTCAGGTTATGTTTATCAAAAATGATAAAAACCCTGAACGTCGGTACTACAACGGAAAAATAGGCAAAGTACAAGAACTCAGAACCAACACCGTAGTAGTTTGTTGCATAGCCGATGGCGTAGTGGTTGAAGTGCCCTACGACGAATGGAGCAACACCCGATACGTCATTGATAAGCAAACGAATGAAATAAGCGAACAAGTCGATGGCGTATTTAGACAAATACCACTCCGCTTAGCTTGGGCTGTAACAATTCATAAGAGTCAGGGTCTGACATTTGACAAGGTCATCATCGATGCCCGACAGTCGTTTGCTCACGGACAAGTATATGTAGCTCTGAGCCGTTGTCGCACACTTGAAGGCATAGTGCTAAGCAGTCTCATATCGCCACAATCGGTTATCTCAGATTATACGGTATCGGCATTCTTAACATCACAATCAGTACATAGCATTGGCGAATCAGATCTGAACAGCATGAAGGCACTATATGCTGTTGAACTTGTGCGTCAGCTATTTTCATTCCGACAACTCACATCAGCAGCGTACCGCATCGAACGAGCCATAGAAGAGACACAATACAAAACACTGCCAAAGCTCATTACCGAACTAAATTGCACTTTGACTATAATCGACACAGAGATAACCAAAGTGGCCGACAAATTCATAGCACTATGCCAATACACCCAATCACAAGGCAACGACATTCGTAGCAATAAACAGATGATGGAACGAGTGAGCAATGGTGCAAAATATTTTGCCACAAAATGTCAGTCGTTAATAGAAACTATTATCGACAAAACAGACATCGACATCGACCGCAAAGAGACAGCTAAAAGTTTGGCAGAAAACCGCGCACAATTATCAAAAGACCTCGCCATAAAAATGGCTGAACTTAACTATGTAGCCCAACACGATTTTACCGCACAAGGCTACTTAAAAGCACGCGCCAACGCCATACTTGAAAGCGAAAAACGCACTGATAAGAAATCGGCAACAAAACAAAATACCAAAACATCGAGCGACGTAAAGAACAAAGAACTATACATCAAAATTGTTAAGTGGCGTAGTCAAAAAGCCGAAGAATTTGATGTTGAAGCATACCAAATACTTACACAAAAAGCTCTTATCGACCTATCAGAAAAGCTACCACTATCAATTGCCGAACTAAAAAAAGTAAACGGTATTGGTGCTGTAAAAGCTAAACAGTTTGGTGATGAACTGATAAAGATGGTAGAAGAATACGTTAAGAATGACTAATACAATATACACTACAAAAAACTTATGAAAAAAGCCTTTTTTACATTATCGGCAATTGCCATTCTCAATGGTTGTACACAAACATGCGTTGTTGATGGTGAATGTGAAATAGCCACATGGCCAAACTTTGCTACTGCTGCCGTTAGCTACACCTTCGACGACAACTTACCCAATCAATTTTCGATAGCAGTACCCTTACTCGAACAATATGGCTTCTGTGGTTCGTTTTATCCAATAGTTAAAGATGTGGATAACTGGGATATGCTTTGCAAATGTTCCGACAATGGACACGAAATAGGAAGCCACACCATCAACCATCTGGCACTCTCTACACTCTCACCTGATTCGCTCGAAAACGAATTAGCCCAATCAAAAGAGATCATTGAACACAACGTCATTGATGCTTGTCTCACTATGGTCTATCCTTATTGCAATATGCCAGATACCACAGTCGTTGCTCGTCACTACATTGGTGCACGCGTGTGCGATAACCACATCGAACCACCTACACCGCGAAACTACTATGCTATCAGCTCATTTGGCATAGGTTCAGAATCGGCACAATACAAAACAGCACAATCGGTAATCGATATTTTCGACAACACACGCAAACAAGGAGGCTGGTGTGTACTGCTCGTACACGAAATAGAAGACGGATTTGGCTATTCACCATTTCCGGCTGCAGCCCTCGACTCAACACTGAGCTATTTGGCTGCTAATACAACCGATTTTTGGGTAGCTACATTCGCCAATGTTATAAAATATACTCGTGAGCGCGACAACGTAAAAATAGAGCTTATTGAGATGACAGATAAACACGTTTGGTTGTCGTTTACAACTACTCTTGATAGCTGCTACGACATGCCACTGTCGGTTCGTCGACAAATACCAAGTTGCTGGAACAACATCAGAGTAAAACAAAATGGACGTAATATCGACTTCTGCATAGCCGATGGATATGTATATTTCGATGTCGTTCCTAATTGTGGCGATGTGACTATAAAAAATGAAGAATAAAACAGTGAGGCAATAATAAAAAGACAAATGACGAATTTCTGGTAATGGAAATTCGTCATTTTTTATTTATCAAACGTTATTTCTAACTCATCACTATTTAATCTTGCACTCCATTATCGAGTGACCCAATCCGATACCATCGTGAATGTTCGTTACAGTTAAGCCTGCAGCTTCCACACAACGCACCATATCGTCGGAATGATACATTTTGCTATTTCCGTTGGCTAATGCGGTAAAATAGATACTTGTGAGTGTCAGACAATAAGCTGCTGTTTCGTACTTCTGTCGGTCCCAGAAGGTCTCCATAATGTAAAGTGTTGATTCACTATTCATCGACTTAGCTGCGCGCGAAAGGATACTTATTACTTCGCTTTCTGAGAAACAATCGAGGAACTGACTCATCCATATAGCTTCAAAGCCATTAGGGAATGGCACTGAAGGGTCGAGCAGATTAACACCATGACCATGAATACGGTCAGCACCTTTCATTCCTGCCGTTTGCTTGCGCATCATCTCGAGTTGTTGTGGCAAATCCATTATTGTAACATTCACCTCATCGTCGAACGCAACACATTGTGTGGCCCATCGACCTGTATTACCGCCAACATCGAGCAGCGATTTTGTTTTTCGTCCGCCAAACACTATCTGCAATGCCTCTTTGAACGAATTATCTGAGTAAAAATGATCGAAACCAAACCAACTCTTTTGCACTTGTGGAGGCAACTGCGACAATCCTTCGTAGATGGTAGGCCATGAGCCAAACACCTTCAATCCTTCGGGCTTGCCGTTAATAAGCGACTCTTCTAGATTGAACAAGCCTAAATAGTTGACATCGTGATTAAAATCGAGATTTGCTCGCACAAGTTTATCGTTGAGCAAGAACCAACCTGTTTTTGATATAACGTAGCGTTCGTTTTGAAATAGCACAGTGCCTATCGACAATGATGCTTCGAGCAACACTTGTGCAGCATAATTGCTCAACTTACACTGCTGAGCTATTTGCTGTTGCGACAATCCTTCACGATTATCTTGCAATGCTTGCAAAATACCAAACTTTAGCATCAAGCGCGACACTTGAAACACCATTGGTGCAAAGGCTATCTCTTGTGCTAAGCGCTGCGCATCGTGAACTGAGCGAGTCTCGTGCGTATATTTCTTTTCAAGATCTGGGAAAAGTTTCATTTCGGGTATGTGTTTTATGGTTATGATTGACCTTTATTTATCTGCCAGAAATCGTAGAAATTGAACCATTGTTGTGGATTGTTAATAACAATATTTTCCAACGATTTTATGTATTGAGTGGTTATTAATTCGAAACGCTGTTTAGCTGTTGTGGCCTGTGCAGAAGCTATTTCAAACGAGAATGTGTAATGCATATTTTTCTGTCGCATTGAATAATAGAATACAACGGGCACATTAAGTTTTGCTGCTATTTGAAACAGACCTTTAGGGAATAGTGCTTTGTGACCCAAAAATGGCATTTCAAAACTATTTTTGTCATCCATAAACCTATCGCCCTGAAAGCATACATACTCACCAGCATCGAGAGCCGTTTTTATCTTCAGTATAGCATCGAGTCCGTCGCTACCGAGTGGAATAACTTTAAAATCAGACTGTCGAGCACCTGCATCGATAATGTTTTTTATCTTCTCATATTCAGCATCGAGCATCACTATGTTCAGCTTTTTACCATAGTTGTAGAAGAATGGCGAGCCAACTTCCCACGAGCCTACATGCGCACCTATTATCATCACGCCTTGCCCTGAATTGAGCAGCTGCAAAAATGGTTCGTAACCAACATAGTCAAATGTGTATTGCTTATCTATGCCGTGCTTGAGTGCAATCTTATCAATTAGTGTCTGTCCAAAAACATAGAAATGCTTAACCACAAGTAGCATCGATTTTAATCTGCCATGATTAAGTATATTGCGATTATATGAGTAGATAGCTTTACGTGCTTGTGGAGCAAACAGAACAAAATATGGTGCTACAAAAGCTAATAAGACGTATGCTGAACGGACTCCTAAATATTTAAGCGTAATAACAAAGAACCATGTACCAAGTGCACCACCTCTCGATTTTCCATTCCACTGCCTATTATCGGCATTTTCACTCATTTCTGATTTATTGGTTGTCGTCATACACACTACGCCATTCTCTTTTCGATGAGGCTGAACAAATCGTCAAAAGTTTTAATCTCTTTGAAATCGGTTTTAGCAAGCTTCACTCCGCTAATACCTTCAATAAGCACTACGACATCAACCATGTCAAGGCTGTCGAGTCCTAAAACAGCAGCAAATTCAGCCTCAGGCGATATTTCGCTCAAGTCCACCTCAAACTCTTCGGCCAACGCCTTACTTAGTTCTTCTCTTATATTTGCCACTATCGTTTTTGTTTTTGAGTGTTGATATATAAAAACAGATTTAATCTGTAAAACAGACAGAGATGACACTCTATATCACCCCTGTCTGTATGTTATATGCTATTATAATGTATTGCCACTAGGTGTACAATCCACCATTTATCGAAACCACTTCACCTGTGATGTATGAAGCTTTATCAGAAGCAAGGAAGGCTACAAGATCGGCCACTTCGCGTGTTTCGCCAAAACGACCTGCAGGAATGGTCTTTTTGAGTTCCTTTTCATCGAGGTCGGCAGTCATATCTGAACGTATAAAGCCTGGTGCTACAGCATTGACGGTTACACCTTTGCGTGCCACTTCCTTAGCAAGTGCCTTTGTCGATGCAATAATACCACCTTTGGCACATGAATAGTTGGTCTGACCAGGCAAACCTGTAAGACCAGACACAGATACCATATTGATGATACGACCGAACTTCTTCAGAAGCATATTTTTCAAAAGTGGCTGTGTTACGTTGTAGAAACCATTGAGCGTTATGCTTACCACGCTGCTCCAATCTTGTGGTTCCATAAACACCATAAGGTTGTCTTTGCGTATACCTGCATTGTTGACAAGGCAAGCTATGTATTCGCCTTCGTGCTCGGCGTGCCATTTTTCAAGTGCTGCAGCAGCTGCTTCGCGGTCAGCCACATCAAATGGGAGGAATTCTCCATCGCTACCTGCCTCACGCACCAAACGGAGTGTCTCCTCTGCTTCGGCTTTGTTTGAGCGATAGTTAATGATTATGGTATAGCCTTGCTCGGCCAAAGCAACTGACACTGCTCGACCTATGCCACGACTACCACCTGTAACTAATGCATATTTCATATGTGGAAAATGTGTATTATTTGCTCCTTAATGAAGCGTAAAACGCCACAAAGTTACGAATAATATCTTATCACTACAACATCGCAGATGCTGTGTCTAGGTTATGCTAACCTATTTTCTTTTCGATAAGATTGAAAAAGTCGTTGAATGTAACAAGTCCTCTGAAGTCATCTTGTGTTAGCACAACGCCGAAATTCTTCTCTATCAAGACAGCAACATCTATCATGTCAAGACTGTCTAATCCGAGTGTCTGCATCAGCGGATCGTCCATACTGATTCCTGATGGGTCAACTTCAAACTCTTCGGCTAAGAGTTCTATAAGTTTGTCTTTCTTTTCGTTTGAATCCATTATATTTTATCTTTCTTTTTTCGTTTAAATTGCCTTAACCACAAGTGCTGCATTGGTTCCACCAAAACCAAACGAATTCGACAAATAGGTATTTATTTTCATATTGCGAATGGTGTTTGGTATATCCAAACCTTGTGCCTTGGGGTCTTTTTGCTCAAGGTTGATGTTGGGTGCTACAAAGTCATTATTCATCATCAGCGTTGAGTATACTATCTCACTTGCACCAGCCATCCACAACTCATGACCTGTCATCGATTTGGTAGATGTAACAACTGGCGATGCTCCTTCAAACAACTCACTCAGAGCTTGCGCCTCATTAGCATCACCAATGGGTGTTGAGGTCGCGTGTGCATTAACATAGTCGATGTCGCTTGGTGTAAGTTGTGCATCGGCTATAGCTCGTTGCATAGCTGTATACGGACCAATGGCTGTAGGTATGGTTAGATGCTCACCACTTGTCGACACTCCATAGCCCACTATTTCACCCAATATGGTTGCTTTGCGTGCCAATGCCGACTCAAGACTCTCAACTACTACTGCTGCACCGCCGCCACTTGGTACTAATCCATCACGCGAAGCATCGAACGGACGTGATGCTCGTTGTGGTTCTGCCACTCGTGTAGAAAAGGCTGCTATGCCATCGAAACTACCAACGCTATATTCGTTGACCTCTTGTGCTCCACCACAGATGATGCGATCTTGTATACCACTACGAATTAGCGTAGTAGCTAATCCTATAGCATGACTACTACTTGAGCAGGCAGCTGATACTGTAAAACTAATGCCACGCAATCCAAGTGACACGGCCAAATTCATCGATAATGTTGAATTCATTACTTGAAACACATTACCACTGCCAACAAGTTGCGTCACATGCTTTTCACGAATAATATCAACGCCTTCAATTACGGCTTTTGCCGAACTGTCGTTACCCATTATTATGCCTACTTCGTTGCTTTTCAAATACGCATCAGTAAAACCTGCCATTTGCAAAGCCTCGCGTACTGCTATATATTCATAAATACCATGTTCTGCGTAGCGCAAACGACTCTTTCGGTCAAGAACGTCTTTCACATCAATATCGGGCAACACACCTGTGAGTGGCGACCGATAACCTAACTGACGACGCTGTTCGCTGATGCCTATACCACTGCGTCCACTACGCAGCGACTGAAGCACCTCATCGACTCCGTTGCCTATGCACGAAAATATACCAAGTCCTGTTATTACTACTCTTCTCATCTCGACTAAGCTTCTGCGATCTTTTTGGCCAAATACTCTTCACCTACTACACAGGCACATGTTATGGCTGCCGTCATTGTTACACCTATAGCACCTGGCACAAATATGCTCTGTCCGGTGAGCAGTAAATTGTGCAATTTTGTTTGGGCGGGAATGATTGTTGGCAACGGATTCTGACAGTTTTTGAGTAACCCGTAAGCCGAGCCTTTTGGTGTGTGTGTATAGTAATAAAATGTTAGTGGCGACGATGTATAAATTGCACTTACGGCATCAGTCAAACCACTACAAACATCATTTGCTCGGTCTATCACATGTTCAGCCAATTGTTTTTTCCACATTTCATAATCGGCTCCACGATGCCCCATGGTGGTATTACTCCACTTTTCAACCTCGGCATAAGCTATTGGAGTTATTATCGCTGCCGATTCTGCATAACGACCATCAACCGATGGCTTAAAGCTAAGCATAAGCGATGCGTTACCAGCCTCATTGGCACTAAGTTCACTAAACCACGAATTATTGTTGGCATGCACAAGATAAAAAGTATTGCGATAGGGCAATGCGCCTTGTTTTAGAGCTATGTATGTGGTAAAAAATCCGTACGTATTTCGCAGTTCGGCAATTCGTTCTAAGAAAACACGTTTCAATACTGGTGTTTTATCAACAAGACTGAAAGTAATTTGCGGATGAATGCTCGAAATGTATTGCTTGGCCTCTATTTGTCGTCCATCTGAGAGTTGAAGATGCTGCACACTATTGGTGCCGTTGGTAACAATATGTGTCACCTCTGCATTGGTCATTACCACACCGCCATGCTCTGTTATAACATTTGATAGTGCATTGGCCAACGATTGTGTTCCACCTACTATGCGATATGCGCCTTCAATATTAGACCCCATAACCATTGCATAGTGATAGAACGTTGCTGTCGATTGTTCGCCACCAAAAAGGAGTGAAGCACCGCCCAATATGCAACGCAACTTCGGATTTTGTATATAATGCGATATGACATCGTAAGCCGACACTGCCAAATACTTTTGCATTGTAGTGTCGCTAATGCGTCCTTGTTTGAGATGAGTCACACTGATGCTATTCTTCACCTCCATTATCTTATCCAACAGAATACGCAGTCCGTCCTTGTCAGTTGGAAATTGATTGCCCAACACTTCAATAAACCTATCGACACCTATGGGCAACGAATACTGCTCATGGTCTAAGCAAACCGTTTCATACGCTTCGGTCGACACTGGCTGAATATTAATTTGGTCGATAATGCCATAATATTTCAAAAACTGACGCATTATCTGTCCTTCGCCCATACTACCAATATAGTGGATGCCTGTGTCGAACACAATACCATTGCGTTTAAACGATTGTAAACAACCACCAACAATACTATGTTGCTCCAACACACACACTCGCAGTCCCTCCTTAGCGAGCATTGCGCCACATGAGAGACCACCAAGTCCGCTTCCTATTATTGCTATGTCGTATGAATTTGTCATTTCCTTCAGCGTAACTGCAAAATTACTGCATTAACCGATGATTTGCAAAAAAGAAAAGCAAGTTGCAAACACTACATACGTGTTTTGCAACTTGCTTATGAATTATTTCGCTGATTTGTGCTATGCTATTACAGCTATTTCACAATCTGCATCGTTATTCAGCTTCCTCTATCTGAGGTGCGCTCATTCTGAAGTGACGACTTGTAGCTTTACCATCTTTGATTTTAGCCTCTGCCTTATTTATCTTCTTGATAATATCTTCGCCGTCGCTTTCGCCATATTCGCTAATAACCTTTTCAGCCCATTCGCGCGACTCATCGAATTTATCCATTGAAAGCAATATTTCTGACACAGAAAGCATGAGTTTAATCTTAGCCTTTTTCTGCTTCTTATCGCCATCGTTGAGATCATTTATAATCTCTTTATAACGCTCCAAGATGCTATTGAATTCTTCAACATCAACTGGTTGAGTAGACTTCATATTCTTGTAGAGTATCTTCAGACGCTCATTGTCTGCATTTTGTTCTTCATAATATTTGCTCTTCTTTTGGTCGAGATGATAGTATTCTACCTTCATCAACTCTTTATCCCAGCTATAAAGTGCGAGCATATAGTCTTTTACGCTACCCACTGCAGATTTCAGTTCGTCAAGTATTATCTTTTCAACCAGAACATCTTTATTGTCCTTTATATAAGCTAGTGCATCACGATGATTTTTCGATGACTTACCTGGTTTGTAACGTTTTACGCCTGTGCACAAATCCTTAGTATTGCTATGTCCATCGCGGTCTGTAATGACTACTGAGATAGGTAGCGAATAGTCGAGCACGCCACGATAATCAGGTTTTTCTACACCTTTCTCAACTGTGCTATGATTCTCAACATCGGTACCTTCGGTGATGAACGAGCCTACTTCAACCTCTACTTTCATATATGCAGCATCAGATTGCAAACGTGACCACGCATAGAGTTTGATTTGATCAGCTACATCGTTTGGGTCCATTGTTTCAGCCACCTTTTTAGTAAACTTTACATCAACAGAGAATGTTCGACTATTTACATCGGTGATAACATACTTAGGAAATTTTACAACTTCATACCGTGCACTTTCTCCTTCTGTTCCATATTGTGCAAAAGACACAACAGAGCACATGCTCACAATGAATGTTAGTAAATACTTTTTCATTTTATTATTATTAATATTTTTACAAAAATAAACAAAAAGCCGTTTCGTTCACACGAAACGGCTTTTTATTATTACTTATGAAATATAAATTATTTCTTTGCTTTACGATTCATAAGGTCGTTAGCAAGTGGTGTAGCGAGCAACATTGACGAGAATGTACCAATGAAGATACCTACTGTCATGGCGAACACGAAACCACGTATTACTTCACCACCAAAGAGCAATATGACGATAAGTGTTACAAGTGTTGTTACCGAGGTATTGATGGTACGACCCAATGTTGAGTTGAGTGCAAGATTCATCACAGTCTTCGAATCTGACTTCGGATTGTTAGTGAACATTTCACGAATACGGTCGAAGATAACCACGGTGTTGTTGATTGAGTAACCCACAATGGTAAGAATTGCTGCTACAAACGACTGATCGATTTCCATTGAGAATGGCATTACCGAGTAGAATATTGAGAACACACCAAGTGTGAACAATACGTCGTGAGTAAGAGCCACCACTGCACTGAAACCATATGCCCAATTGCGGAATCGGATGAAGATGTAGAGGAACATCACGATGAGTGAGAAGACGATAGCATAAACTGCTTTCTCTGTAATATCAGAAGCCATTGTTGGACCAACCTTCTGCGAACTCATACGATATGTAGCAAGGAACTGATCACGATCAACACCATCGGGTAAGAAACTCTTAACACCTTCGTAGAGTTTTGTTTCTATCTCTTCTTGTGCATTTTCATCAGTGTTGTTTACACCATAGTTGGTTGCTATACGTACTTGGTTATCGTTGCCGTATGTCTTAACTTCAACATTCGAACCATCAAACTGCTGATAGAGTGCGCTCTGAACATTGACAGAAGAAACAGGTTGCTCAAAACGAACTACGAATACCTGACCTCCAGTGAAGTCGATACCCTTACTCAAACCACGAGTAGCAAGTGAACCAACACATACAAGCATTACAATGCTTACTACTATGTAGTAGAGTTTCTTCTTACCAAGGAAGTCAATATTTACACCTTCCATGAAGTGCTCTGTAAGACTTGTGCTGAACTTCATTTCTGTATCGTTCTTAGCCATACGTTCGATAATCAAACGGCTAAGGAATACTGCTGTGAAGAACGAAGATACGACACCTATCATAAGTGTTGTTGCAAAACCCTTGATAGGACCAGTACCGAACACGAAAAGGATAAGTGCAGTAAGGAATGTTGTTACGTTTGCATCGACGATGGCCGACATTGCATTACCATAACCAGCGGCAATTGCGTTTTGAGCTGTTTTACCGCCACGCATCTCTTCTTTGATACGTTCAAAGATAATCACATTCGCATCGACTGCTGTACCAATGGTAAGCACGATACCTGCTATACCTGGCAATGTAAGCACAGCACCAAACGATGCAAGCACACCAGCAAGGAAGAAAAGGTTTGCAACGAGTGCGAGGTCGGCTACCAAACCAGCCTTAACACCATAGTAGAATATCATATAGATAAGTACTACGATGAATGCAAAGAGGAACGACCACAAACCGCTCTCGATAGCTTCCTGACCAAGTGAAGGACCAACTACATTGTCTTCTACGATGGTAGCAGGTGCAGGCAATTTACCTGATTTAAGCACGTTAGCCAAGTCCTGAGCCTCTTCTGTGGTAAAGTTACCAGTGATGCTGCTCGAACCGCCAGTTATTTCTGATTGTACAGTAGGGAAGCTATATACATAACCATCGAGTACGATAGCGATAGAACGTCCAAGGTTAGCCTTTGTAAGTTGAGCCCAAGTACGTGTACCCTCTGAGTTCATGTTCATCGATACTTCGTATGACGAACCTTGCTGCGATACGTTCGATTTTGCATTGGTAATCACATCACCCTCAAGTGGTGCACGACCTTTTGTTGATGTGCATTTGATAGCAACGAGCTGATAAACCTGATCTTTTGGATTGATAGGTGTTTGGAAGAATGGCTGAGCTTGTTGACCAGTCATTGGCTTAACAGTCCATAAAAGTCTGAGGTCGCGAGGTAATATACGGCGAACCTTATCGCTGCTCAAGTACTCGTTGATGGTATTCATATCTTTGGCAAGTGCCATACCTACTACAGGACCATAGCCTGCAGGTGTGAGATGCAAATATGTAGCGAGCGATTTAACTTGAGTCTGTGCAGGCTGAATAGCTGTTGAATCTGTATTAGCATTAGCAAGAAGTTCATCAACACTGTTCTTTGTTGAATCGGTAACAGCAACTGTGCTATCTGCTTCAGCCGCTACGCTAACAACTTCGCGAGTAGCAGCATCGGCATCAATCATAGCCTGAAGAATCTCATTGTTGTTGTATGTTTCCCAGAATTCGAGACTTGCAGTACCCTGAAGAAGTTTGCGCACACGAGCTGGCTCAGTTACACCAGGAAGTTCTACAAGAATACGACCTGCTTTATCCTTCAATCGCTGAATGTTTGGCTGAGTTACGCCAAAACGGTCGATACGAGTACGAAGCACATTGAATGCATTTTGAATAGCAGCTTCTGTTTCGTCTTGAAGTTTGCTTATCACCTCTGAGTTCGACATATCGAGGGTGATGCGGTCTTTCAAATCAACAGTTGTGAAGATTGTTGAGAGTTGTCCGTTTGGATTAATCTTTTCAAACTCTTGACGGAAAATGTTGAGGAAATCCTCGTTGGCACCTTCTGTTTCGCGAGCAATGGCATTGTCCATAGCTTGAACAAAAGTTGGGTCGGTGCTATAGTTTGAAAGCGCCTTAACAATGTCAGACACCTTCACTTCAAGTATAAGGTTCATACCACCTTTGAGGTCGAGACCGAAATTGATTTCGTTACCCTTACACTCCATGTAGGTATATTCCTTGAAAAGGAAGTTGTAGACTGGTTCATTGGCAATGGAGTCGAGATAAGCCGCCTCCTTCTGAGCGTCACCTTTGGCATATGCCTTAGCGTCGCTCTCCACACTACGTGTGAAGTAAGTGAACGAAAGTTGGTACAAACATACCAAGGCCAATAGTATGGCAAATGTTCGTACAGCGCCCTTGTTTTGCATTTTTAATCTGAATTTTATTATGTCTTATTATTATTTCTTATTGTTATGCAGCAATGCCAAAATGGTATAAGTCCGCATAATGCGCGCAAAGGTACTCTTTTTTATTCAAAACAGCGAAAAGCATGTTTAAATATTTTTAGCATCTAAGGGGTGTTATTTTGCATTTACATTGTTATGACTTCTGCAATACATTACAAATGGCACACTACATTATTTGATAAACAAATGCCATCATACATATCTGACTCAGTATGATGGCATTTACTATATTGATAAGTATCTGGTTTTCAACAATATTTAAACTATATTGCTGGTTCATTACTTCTCAGATACTCTTGCATATTGGCTATGTCGTGATACTTCTCTGTATCGTCGGTGAACTTTGGGAAAATAGCACGCACTTCGTCGTATATTTTCTTGCTGCCCACTGCCATGTCGGCATAGCATTCCAAGCAATCGATAGCTTGACACACTGTCATCAGGTGGATGGCTACCACTTGATAAGCATTATCGACCACATGCTTAGCTATCAGTGCCGAGTTGGTACCCATACTTACAATATCTTGATTGTCGTTATTGTTAGGTATGGAGTGAACATACATCGGATTCGACAATGTTTGACTTTCGGCGGTTGTCGATGTTGCTGTAAACTGGCAAGCTTGCATTCCGTAGTTGAGACCAAGTTGTCCCAAATTGACAAATGGTGGCAGTGTCTTTCCTTTATACTCTATATCGTTTATCTTGTCGTGGAACAGATAATTCATTTGTCGTTCGGCAAGCATAGTGGCTTTTGTTACAGCAATCTTTAGCTTATCCATTTCAAACGATATATAATCGCCATGGAAATTACCGCCATGATATATGTTGCGAGCAACAGGATCAACAATAGGGTTATCGTCGGCCGAATTAACTTCGTTGATAAGCACACGTTCTGCATTGTGAAGCGCTTCAATCACAGGTCCCATCACTTGTGGCACACAACGTAGCGAATAGTATGGTTGTACCTTACGGCGGAATAGTGTTTCGTCGGTACCACTATAAAGTTCGGCTTGGCGAGATGCCATCATGCGACTACCGTGAGCCATTTGTCGCATAAGGGCAGCCACTTCCTGTTGTCCATCTTGTCGGCGAACACTATTTATTTCAATGGCCATAAAATCATCGTACGAACCCGCTATTTCGTTGGTCATAACCGACAATGCCATAATCCATTTCACAATACGCTTAGCATATATAAGATTGACGAGTCCCAAGCCTGTCATCATGGCTGTGCCGTTTACAATCGAGAGTCCGTCGCGACCATGTATTGGCATTGGTTTCAATCCCACTTTTTTCAGTACATCAGCTGTAGGTTGCCATTCTCCTTCGTAATGCACCATACCTTCACCAATAAGTGTTAGAGCTATGTGGGCTAATTGCACTAAGTCGCCACTGGCGCCAACGCTACCATGCTGAGGCACATAAGGTGTAATACCATGGTTGAGAAACGCCACAATTTGGTCAACTACAGCAGGATGAATACCGCTACGGCACTGCATAAATGTCATATAACGTGAGATGAGTGCAGCACGCACAGCAATGATAGGCATAGGCTCGCCAGCACCTGCCGAATGCGAGCGTATGATATTGTATTGCAGTTGTTGTAAATGGTCGTCACTAACACGGTATTGAGCCATTGGTCCAAAACCTGTATTGATACCATAGATAACCTTATCTTTCTGAAATTCTTCAAGAAAATTGTAGCACTCTTGCAGTTGATGTCGTTCGTTATCAGAAATAGTTATCAGTTTACCATTGAATAGTACATCATAGATTTCAGATAGTTGCATAATCATAGACCTAAATAAATTAAAAAAAAAGTGAACCTTTCGGATTAGAAAGGCTCACCAAAATGTTTTTGCGAGAACAATCCTCTGTGTAGAGGAATTTATTCTGCAGCTGGTGCTGGTGCTTCAGTTGTAGCTTCAGCCTCTGCTTTTGCAGCTGCTTCTGCCTCTTGCTTAGCAGCCTCAGCCTCAGCTTTTTTCTTAGCTACTGCTTCAGCGCGATCAGCATTTACTTTAGCTTCAGCTGTCTGACGTGCTTTCTTGTCAGCATCTTTCTTGTCAGCTGCCTTCTTAGCTATGCTATTCTTAGCTTCATCCTTCTTCTGCTTCCAAGCATTGAATTTCTCTTCAGCCTTAGCCTCATCGAATGCGCCCTTCTTCACACCTTCGAGGAGGTGTTTCTTAAGGAGTACACCCTCTTTAGAGAGAATGCTGCGTGCAGTGTCGGTAGGTTGAGCACCATTCTGGAGCCATACGAGGGCACGATCAATGTTAACCTCGATAGTTGCAGGGTTGGTGTTTGGATTGTACGAGCCAATCTTTTCAATGAATTTGCCATCGCGTGGCGATTTCACGTCAGCTACAACAATATGATAGAATGCGTAGCCTTTGTGTCCGTGTCTTGCAAGTCTAATTTTTACTGCCATTTGGACGTTCTGTTTATATTATTGTTATTACCTACTTGCAACCAACTCGTGATTGCGGCTGCAAAGGTAATATATTAATCGACAATCAACAATCGATAATCGACAATTTTACTTAAAAACTTAAAACTCTAAGAGTTATAATAGCAAATGTTCATGTTCTTGTCTTACTTCACTACTTTACCCAAGTCGAAACCCAGTGTGATACGCACAGTGTTGGCTAATGCGGAATTGCTATTAGCTTGTCCAACAGGGAAAATGTATGATGCATCAATATTGAACATCTGATATTTCACGCCCAAACCAACCGATGCATATTTGAGGTTACCTTTGTTTTCTGGATTATTATGATAACCAGCACGAGCTGAAAAGAGATTGTTGTAGGTATATTCGATACCACCCATTATGTCTATTTCTTCCAACTCTTCTTCTCCTCCACGAGGTGCATCAGAGAATGATGTAAAAATAGATTTGATAACCGACTTATCATAGTACTTCATTCGGCGAGTATAAACATCGTCGCCATCACTATTATCGGCATAGCGATAGGTTGGGGTTGGCACAAGCAACTTATTAAAATCGACAGTTGCACCTATACGATTGTAGTTGTCGATGTCGTACCAAAAGCCAGCACCCAATTTGAGGTTGGCTGGCAAATATTCGTTAGTTGTACCATCGTCGTAAGTTATCTTTGTACCAATATTTGATATATTGACACCAAACATAACATCAGCAGTTCGTCCGCGATCTACTTTTATCTGTCGTTTGTAGTAGAAAGCAACATCGGCAGCGGCGGCGTTACCTGGTGAATATGAGTCATCTTCTTGCTGATAACCCAAATCGGAATGAATATAACGCAATGCTACTGCCCCCGACCAGTATTCGGACAAGCGGAGTGAATAGGCTGCATCGATAGCAAATTCGTTTGGCTTATACGAGCCTTGTTCATCACCTTGCTCATTGTAGAACACAAGGTCACCAAGCGAGAAATAACGTATTGAGGCACTTACATTGTTGCGTGAATCGATTTTGTAATAACTTGCAAGGTAGAACAGATTTATGTCGTTGACAAGTTTACGCAACCATGGGGTTATCGATATTGACACTCCTGCTTTTGAATCCATAAAAGCATATTTTGCAGGATTCCAATGTTGTGAATTGATGTCAGGAGTTGATGCTACACCTGCGTCGCCCATACCTGTGCCACGCGCTTCTGGCGCTATATTGAGCATCTGTACCGATGATGGTATGGGGTTGTAGTCTGTTTGTGCTTTCGCATTAATTGTTAACGAGCCAAGTGCTGCGACAATGGCCATCGTTGTTGCTATGTGTTTATTCATTTCAAAGGTAAAAATCAAATTGAGTCGATTTTCTCCAATAGGCGTACTTTTTATATTACTTGGTTATCAGCAACCGCTTGCAAAAACAGCCACTTCGCCCCGATGTACTACTAATGCTCACTCTCACAATATATAAGCCTTGTGGCAAATAATGTATATGAGGAGCCACGCTGGCTATGTCGATGGCTTCTGTTTGCGTTTCGGTCGCAATTATAGTCATTTTTTCTGATATGAGTTTACACCCACTGCCCGAAAATAAATCAATGGTGGTTTCAAGTATTGTTCCTCCATCGTTATGAGAGAAGCGCAACCATAAATTATCGTCGGATGCTCGGTAGGGATTGGGGTATAGTTGTGTTTGTCCAAAACGTATTTTACTACCCGACTGACTATTGATACCAATGTTTATTTCTGATGAATTGTTGTATGTATCCCAAGCTTTAAGAGTCAGACTTTTACTTCCATTGTCGAATGCTGAAAATTGATAACGTACAGTACCAGTGGTGTAACTTCCGCTATTATAGCTAAAATAGTCGTTGAGTATGATAGGATTGTTGCGGTCGTTATCAATGCAAACCGAAATATCGTGCCCAATGCCTAACCCCGATGTATTTATGCCCGATACATCAGATATGGTGGCATAAAGTATTGGCATAGGTCCTGTTGTTTGGCCGTCGGCAAACTCAGTAAAATCTACCCACGCTGTTATCTCCGGACCAATGGTATCAACTACAGCATCACTATCAACATCGCCAACTAAAATATCGTTTTCAGCGCCATTAGCTTCTCGGTTGTCGGTAGCTGTTGCATAGTAAAACACTCGTCCGTAACCAAGTGCAAAATCAATATCTTTCGATAGACGGAACTCAGCGACAAACCTTCCATTTTCTACATCTACTTGACCACTATAGAGCGTGTTTTTATATTCTTCATAGGCATAAACATCGCTTCTGATACCAAAAGTTTTGGTTGTAGCTTTTTTGTCATAGAGAACAATATCGACTTTGCCATTGAACGTTTCATCGACCTCTCCGCTGACTGTGCGAACGCTACCGGCTATACGCGATAGTTTCAACGCCTTTATTGGTTCGTCGCATGTTAGTTTTGGTTCACCATTTATCGAGTCGGTAACAATGGTTTGTGCATTGCGATAAAGAGTCAGAGCGGGGTCGGCAAGCAATACATATTTGAGTGAATTAATCATTCCACTTGCTTTATTCTTGGCTTCTCTGACGGCTTCGCCAATGGTGTAGTACGAACCATCGTCTTTTGTTTCGAGCAGATAATCGTAGAGAGCACTATTTATCTGATAGTTACTATTTGAATATACTGTTCGTGTAGCAGAGAAGCATCCTATAAAACCGCCATTCTCGTACATCAAGGCCTCTTCGCCCGAACTTGTTTCTGTTTTGTCATATGGTCCGAAGTTACAAGCTGCCGTAATGAAAAATACAAGTCGATTTTTGTTAGTCCATGTGGTTATATCACTTTGTCGGAACAACCCATCACCTGTGAGGTACAACGCAGAACCATGTCCCACATAGTTTACTATCAGACTGCCATTATTGATGGCACTTGTAAAGTCGGCACGTGCTCCTGGATAGGCTAACTGGCTATTGGTTTGCAACTGATATGCTTCTTGATAGATGCGTTTATAGTTCATTTCTGGGTGCTTCAGCTCCATCTTCTGAGCTAAATTTTCGGCATTGATGAGGTGTTCGTTGTTGTCCTGATCATCTGCTACAAAGACTATCTTGTTTTTCCAACTGCCATTATCAAGATTTGTCAAATATGTCTCTACTTTATCTACCAATATGGTAGCCTCGCTCGTTGTTCGGCAAGGGAATCGGCCTACGCCTATGTCCATACGTGCCATTAGGTCGTTGGAGCCTTCTTCGTCATCAAGCCAACCAAAAAAATCATCGGTAACGTAGCTCTGCACACTATTTAGCGAGTTGGTCGATTGATATGTAGGTATCTTATTGCCATCCGACTCATTGATATTATCAAACGAACCATCGCCAAAGAGCAACAACATACGCAAAACCGAAGCATCGCGGTCATAAACCATCTTAACATAGTCGCGTATGGCACTTACATCGGCTTTGCCTGCTGAGAATTCATTGTATATCTGCTCCGTTGAGGCGACTGCTACTGTAAGTCCAGAATACTGCCTATGCAATTGTGCCAATCGCTCAGCTTGTGCCATAAAATCGGGATGCGCAACAATAATATAATCGACGGGTTGCTGTGAATGCAAGTTTTGATTCTCGACCTCACCAACATACTGCGGCACAAGCAAATCGGAAGCCGACGGACTAAAAGCTACATATTCGGTGAGATAACCATTATCTGCATTGAGCACAAGGGTACCATTCTGCCTCGATGTATTAATTATGCTTGGCAACAAACCATTGCTAACATCGCAAACTACAACATCACTCGGAGTGTTCTTCAACATATATGTTGCTGCACTGCCATCGTAATATGTTTGCGCCTGCCTAAATGCTAACTGACTCGCTCCACTCATATCGAGCACAGCATTGCTTGTGGTGGTAACATAGTCGAGGTATGCCGTGTTGGTTCCGCTCAAATCAACAGAAAGCGTCAGTTTGCTATTTATCAAGTCGGTACTATTAATAGTTAATGTACGGGTTATCTGTTTGCCAATATCATTGGAACCTAGAGCTGCTACTAATCCCGTTGCCTCCTCATTGCCATTGAACAATATGGAATAGTTACACTGAACTGTTGAACATACAACGAACGAGATTGTTAACTTTACTTCATCGGCTACACTTTCTCTCTGTGGCAATTCCAAGTCAAGTGTTAACGACTTTGAGTTGGCTGTTAGTTCTTCGCCAACCATAAGTCTACCCGTACCACCTATGTTTGTGCTGTTTATTTCGTGATGAGTACGCGCTGTGTAACTTGTGTACTGCGTTGTTGATACCTCATTGGACTCAGATACCGACATCGACAATGGTGTGCGACTATCGGTTATGAAATAGTAATTGTATTCCGACCCTTGATGTGAACTACATTCAAAACGTGAAGTCGTTTCGGTATAACTCCATTTTTGAGTATTTTCAGCATAGAACAGCAGCCCATTTGATGTTTGCATGGTTGGCAACTGCACCAAATCGTCGGCACGAGAATCGGCATTGCTAAACGACAATTGCACACCACTACCACCAAAGATTGCTACATTAGCCAAATCATTAAAACCCATTTGGTTAAGCGCTGCATTAGTGAGCACATGAATACCCGTTTGCTGTGTACGAATCTTAACCCACCGTCCAACCGACAATACCGACGATTCAGAATGTTGCACAACCTCAGCAAACAACACGCTAGATGAGGTTAGCAACATCAATAATATCTTTATCAGAAATTTCATTAACTCCCAAAATCAGAGAAACGATGCAAAGATAAATCTTAAATTGTTAGCTTTATAAGCAACAACTCAAAAATGGACACAACATAAGATTTACTTTACCACACTAATACCCAATGGTATCTATCCTCATAACATTATACACATTTGCCCAAGTGTTGAAAATATTGTATGTTCGCACGTAATAACCTTAGGCAAGAATACATTGAATATCTGTCAACACAGATGCCCACATTGTGATGGGCTCGATAGTAGATAAATGTGGTTTAATATTGAAATTATACAGACGCTTGCTTATCGCCAATTATATTCAATATTAGTTTTATGCACAAAAATCAAGAAATGACTATTTTGAATTTAAAAAGAGATTTACTATTTACTATAGTTACCATTTTAGGATGCATTGCCATAATTCCATCTCCTTTAGTTTTATTGGCTTCAATAATGAGCGCTGCAGGAGGTGGATGTATCAACTGGAAAAATCCTATAGAGATTTTAATGAGACTTTTCTGGATTCTAACAATATTTTACCCCGTTTATATTGCTTTACCTTTTTTCTATGGTAAGAAATTAATTCTCGATAAAAATAAAAAAGCTGGTTATTTGTTTGTAGTTCTATCTGGTTTATTATCAATATGTATAATTATCCTTTTTATATCGATATTCATTTAATTTAAAAAGATAAAATGATTAATTGTTTAATAGTTGGATTAGGCGGTGCAATTGGTTCTGTTTTAAGATATTTGGTAGGACTTATTCCTATAAAAGAGAATTATAACTTCCCTATAAAAACATTTCTAATAAATGTAATAGGGTGCTTGATAATAGGATTTGCTAGTGCATATTTTGTCAAAGTAAACTCTTCAAATGAGAAAATAGAACTATTCTTGAAAGCAGGAATATGCGGAGGATTTACGACATTCTCTAGTTTTGCTTTGGAAAATACCAATTTGCTTAAAACTGCCAATTATGGCATTTCCATTTTATACATTTCTTTAAGTTTAATTTGTGGCATTTGTGCAATATATTTTGCACACTATATAACAAGTAAAATGTGAATTATCTTCAAAATAGACCTTTGAGCAAGTCTACCATTATTTTATTGTGTGATATGAGAAAAAGTAATTTTGTTGTAAACATCATAAATCTCATTTTAGGTTCAATCCTGTTATTTCTCATCTCAACAGATATTGAATTAAATTCGACTGTTGCTAATCTTATATTCCCTATGATTGTTCTTATTGTAGGGATTATCTCATATAGAAAGATAACAGACCCCAAACGAGGTAAAATATTTTTCTATCTTCCATCATTCATTGGTGGAGTTGGATTTTACATCATAGTCTCTTTCGTCTTTCTTATTAATTTCATCGGATGTTTTTATATGATCAGTGAAGAGATTAATAAAGTAAAAATTCAACGATGCTATTCTCCTAACCAAATGGAGTATTGCGATGTTTATCATTATCCTGTAGGAGCATATTCTGGCGGGACAGGAAGAGTTCGTGTTTTTCTCTTAAATAAGTATTTTCCTATTATACGACAGGAGATATTTTATGAAAGAACAGCACATATTTTAATTGAAGACGAAAAAAATGACATCCCATACAATTATTGTGTTTGGAAAGATACAAATAACATAGAAATATATCCACAAGGGCATAGTACCTTAATTAATGTCCGTAGAATAACATTTTACCCTATTGAAATCTTGAAATATTTAAAGCAAAAGGACAATACCTAGCACTAATATCTTCAAACCACTCACAAAACTTTACTGCATTGCATGGCAGGCCTCGTTATTCTCTTTCCACTGTTATATATCTTGCTTTTTCGTTTGCGAAATAGAAACCACACACTGATGCTGCCGGATTCATGCCCATAGTTTCAGTTAATTCTATACCAGTAGCCACCTCGGCATCGAGCAAGTCAAATACAATACGTTTGTGGCTATGATCGGGGTCGGCAGGGAAACCTATGGCTGGTCGTATACCTCGATAATTGCCTCGTATGAGCTCTTTGGGAGTCAGATTTTCAGCTGGTGTATAGCCCCATATCTCGGTGCGCACTTTATGATGTAGCCACTCGCTAAGTGCCTCTACTAATCTATCAGCCAAGAGCTTCATCATAATGGCTTCGTAGTCGTTACCTGCCTCTATCAACTTATCGGTATGTTCCTTCAAACCAATGCCAGCTGTAGCAACAAAGAGACCAATATGGTCATGATATTGAGTTGGCGCAATGTAATCTGACAACGATGCACAATGTCCGTCAACATCAGCTTTTTGTTGTCGACGAAAGGCAAATCTGGCTATCTCTGTAGTGTGTTGTTCATCGGCATATAGAGCCACCTCGCTATCTGAAACTTGTGCTGCTGGTACAATTTGCAATGCAGCATTTGCTGTAGTTAGTTGTTCACTTATCATGCGTTTCAGTATACGCTTGCCATCTATTATTATCCTAACAGCCTCTTCTGCTTTCTGACGTAATGCACCATCGTATGAAGCTATCCATCGTTGTCCTTGTTCTTCGTTTGCTATTTCATCTATTCCCGAAAAATCGCCACTCACCTTCCATGCAATTAGAAGCATTTTCCAATTAATGTAAGGCACAAGCACATTAAGGTCTATATTACCTAATACGTGCCTATCTATGCTATTAGGTTGTTCAATCTCTACTTTATTCCAGTCAATTTGTGGCAGTTTGGGTTTGGTTGAGGTAACAGCATCAGCAACCAATTGCTTAGCTGCGTTGGCTTTCCGCACATCAGCCTGATGTTCTTTCAACTGCGCTACAAAACGCTCATCACCATTGATAAGGGCTGTTGCAATGTAGGCATTTTGCGATGCATCTTTCACATATACTACCGGACCACTATATTGAGGTGCAATCTTCACCGAAGTGTGTACATCTGATGTTGTTGCACCACCTATCATAACGGGTATTTTCAGCCCTTTAGCTTCAAGAGCTTGTACCACTTTTATCATTTCATCGAGCGATGGTGTGATAAGACCACTCAATCCTATGGCATCGGCTTTAAGTTCTATGGCTTTCTCCACTATTGTTTCGGTAGGTACCATAACACCCAAATCGACCACATCAAAATTATTGCAAGCCATAACTACACACACGATGTTCTTACCTATATCGTGCACATCGCCTTTTACAGTAGCCATAAGCACACGCCCTGCCGATGATCCTTGCTTGCCACTACGCCGTTTTTCTTCTTCAATAATAGGACGCAATATTTCAACAGCATGCTTCATTACACGGGCTGTTTTTACCACTTGTGGAAGAAACATTTTTCCTTGTCCAAAGAGTTCGCCAACCATGTTCATACCATCCATAAGTGGCTTTTCTATTATCTCTATGGCTGTAGTGTATTTTTGTTGTGCTTCGGCAAGGTCGGTTTCCAAATACTCTGTCAGACCTTTCTGCAATGCATATTGCAAACGTTCTTCAACAGTTGTTTTTCGCCATTCATCAGTTTGTGCTGTTGGTTTTACACCCTGAGCCTTGGCTTTCACCACTTCGGCATACTCCACCATCCGTTCGGTAGCATCTGGCCGTTTGTTGAGTACTACATCTTCCAAATATTGACGCAATTCAGGGTCAATATCTTCGTAGCGCATCATTGTAGCTGGATTGACAATACCCATATCCATTCCTTCAGCTATGGCGTAGTGTAAGAATACACAATGCATAGCTTCACGCACAGGATTATTGCCACGAAACGAAAACGATAAGTTACTAATACCACCCGATATTTTAGCATAAGGCAAATTAGCTTTTATCCATTTCACTGTTCGAATAAAATCTACTGCATAGTTGTTATGCGCATCGATGCCTGTTGCTATGGCAAGTACATTTGGATCGAAAATAATATCTTCGGGGTTAAAATCAACAACTTCGGTAAGCAATCGGTAGGCACGAGCACATATCTCGGTGCGCCTCTCAAATGTATCAGCTTGTCCCTTTTCGTCGAATGCCATAACTACTGTTGCTGCACCATATTTCTTTATTGTTCTGGCATGACTAATAAACTTTTCTTCGCCCTCTTTCAGGCTAATGGAATTAACAATTGCTTTACCTTGTACGCATTTCAGTCCGGCTTCTATAACATTCCATTTCGACGAATCAATCATCACAGGCAAACGTGCCACATCAGGTTCGGCTGCCATTAGATTAAGAAACGTTACCATTTCATGTTCGGCATCAAGCATAGCATCGTCCATGTTGACATCGATAATATCAGCTCCAGCCTCCACTTCAGCACGAGCTATGTCGAGAGCTTCATCATATTTCTTCTCTGAAATGAGACGAACAAATTTGCGTGAACCAGCCACATTGGTTCGCTCACCAACATTGTAAAACGCCTTTTGACTTTTATCGACAATAAGTGGGTCGAGTCCTGAAAGACGCATTTGGTGTTGCACACCACTCGGCTTATGCAGTTTAAGCAATCCATCATGCTCCATTTGTTGCACTGCCGATGCTATAGCAGCAATATGCTCAGGCGTTGTACCACAACAACCACCTATTATGTTTACCAATCCTTCACTCAGATACTCTTTTATCTGTTCGGTCATCATTTGTGGCGATTGGTCATACTGCCCAAACTGATTTGGCATACCAGCATTAGGATGTGCACTTATATTGAATGCAGAGCAATATCCTAATGTCTTCAGATAAGGTTTTAGGTCGCGTGCTCCAAACGAACAGTTAAGTCCTATGGTGAGCAAATCGATGTGCGAAACACTATAAAGCAAACTATCGACAGTTTGTCCTGACAATATACGCCCACTCTTATCGGCTACCGTTGCCGACACCATTATCGGAAACTTATCTATACCCCGTTCTTCGAGCTGACTATTTATGGCATAGAGAGCTGCTTTGCAGTTAAGGGCATCGAACACTGTTTCAACCAAAAACATATCTACACCACCATCGAGCAATCCTTTCACTTGCTCGGCATAGCACTTAACAAGGTCATCAAACGTTACGGCACGGAAACCTGGGTCGTTAACATCTGGCGACATCGATGCCGTCTTATTAGTAGGGCCTATCGAGCCTGCTACAAAACGAGGTTTGGCTATTGTTGAATATTTATCAGCCTCACAACGAGCCAAAGCTGCAGCCGCTCTGTTTATCTCATATACACAACTCTCAGTTTGATAATCAGATTGAGATATACTTGTTGCATTGAAAGTGTCAGTTTCAATAATATCAGCACCAGCTTCAAGATATTTCCTATGTATATCGGCAATGACATCAGGACGAGTAAGTACCAATATATCGTTGTTGCCTTTTAGGGCACATTGATGATTGACAAACTGCGTTCCTCTAAAATTATCCTCAGTCAGATTATATTGCTGAATGAGCGAACCCATTGCTCCGTCGAGCACAAGAATGCGTTCTGATAATGTCGCTTTTAGTAATTGGTATCTTGATGTTGGCATATGAAAGGGTTGATGAGTGCAAAGATACTGACGAAAAATGACTGACTTTATATGAACGATAAAAAAAGTCCGGACACATTAGGCCGGACTCTCTAATTATCGCTCTTTTTATGAGATATTATGCCTTTTTGATATAATCAACAATCCAAGCACCAACCTCCTTAGTGCCATATTTAGCACCACCTTCGACTTGAATTTCGGGTGTACGCACATTTGCATCGAGCGATGCATTTACAGCGTTGCGTATAAGTTCACCCTCTTTTTTGAGATCGAAATATTCGAAGAGCATTGCCACCGACAATATTTGTGCAAGAGGATTGGCTATATTAAGACCTTTACCCTGTGGCCATGAACCATGTATTGGCTCAAACACTGGTGTCGACGAACCCGTTGATGCCGATGGCAACAGACCCATCGAACCTGTTATGCACGAACCTTCGTCGGTTAATATATCGCCAAATGTATTTTCAGTTACCATCACGTCGAAGAACTTAGGTTCCTGAATCATACGCATTGCAGCATTGTCAACATACATAAAATCTGTTGTTACATCTGGATATTGTGGAGCCATTTCTTGTGCCACCTTACGCCACAAACGACTAGATGCCAACACATTAGCCTTATCAACCACTGTCAAGTGCTTGCGACGTTGGCGTGCATACTGATAAGCTACTTTAAGTATGCGCTCTACCTCTGGACGACTATAATAATTGGTATCCAATGCATCTTCAACGCCCTCACCATTTACTGATGGTTCTTGCTTTTTACCAAAATACATTCCACCAGTAAGCTCACGTATGCAAATGAAATCAGCACCACGCACAATCTCGTCTTTCAATGGCGATTTATGTACAAGACAATCAAATGTTGTTACAGGACGGATATTGGCATACAAACCAAGTTTCTTACGCATAGCAAGCAATCCTTGCTCTGGACGAACTTTGGCTGTTGGATTGTTATCAAACTTAGGGTCACCAACACTGGCAAAAAGAACAGCATCGGCTTCTTCACATACTTTGAATGTCTCTTCAGGAAATGGGTCGCCCACTTCGTCTATTGCATGAGCACCACATAGAGCCTCTTTGTACGATACTTTATGACCAAACTTTTCAGCTACTGCTGACAGAACAGCCACACCTTGCTCCATGATTTCAGGACCTATACCATCACCAGCAAGCACTGCTATTTTTAATTCCATTGTTATATTTTATTTTAACTTGTTTATTCTGACTACAAAAATAGATTCTTTTTTTCAGAAAAACAGACCTATCTACTACAATTTGTCGGTCAACACTTCAAGTTTGTTCGATCGCGAACCTTTTATCAAAATATAGCGTTCTGATAACTGATGCATATCATCAAACAATTCTTCTGCAGTGCTCACTATTTTGTAATTAGGATAACGTGTATCAAATTTCTTAAACTCATCACCAATCAAATAAACCGATGTAAAGCCTAATTTTTCAATTTTCTCCATTATTGCCAAATGTTGTGCATCTTGTTCGGTTCCTAACTCACGCATTGCTCCTAACACAAGTGTCTTATTTTCGCCTGGCAACGAGGCAAAATTGTCTATTGAGGCATTCATACTCGATGGATTGGCATTGTATGCGTCGAGCACAAGCCTATTTCGTGAAGTAACTACTATTTGACTTCTATTATTCGATGGTTGATAATTCGATATAGCTTCGCATATATCGGCTTCTGGCACACCATAAAAACAACCTACTGTAGCCGCTGCCAATGCATTTTCTAAGTTATAGGCACCTGTCAGATGCGTTTTCACTGTTTTGTAATTTCCATCATTATAGCGCCATTCAAAGTTAAGTGTCTCACTCATCTCTACAACATGTCCATCTACAAGGCATTGTTCCATATCGGTACCATATGATATGGTGTGTTCATAATCACCCAACATGTCTACCAAATGTTCGTTTGTGGCGTTAATAAAAACAGTACCATTTGTCGACTTAAGTTGTGAATAGAGTTCACCCTTTGTTTTCTTCACACCATCAAAAGAGCCAAAGCCTTGTATATGGGCTATTCCTACGTTTGTTATCAATCCTGCTGTAGGCTTAACAATAGCAGCCAAGTCGCGTATCTCACCTGGGTGACTAGCGCCCATTTCTATCACAGCTATATCATGTTCATTGCCAATGGAGAGCAACGAAAGTGGTACACCAATATGGTTATTCAGATTGCCCTTGGTATTGTACACATTATATTTCATGCGCAAAACTGCCGAAACAAGTTCCTTTGTTGTGGTTTTTCCATTCGTTCCTGTTATACCTATCACAGGTATGTCAAGTTGATCGCGATGATAAGAAGCTAATTGTTGCAAAGCTATAAGTGTATCAGGTACAACTGTAGCTCGCGGATTGTTCTGATATGCACTATCTGTAGTAAGTACGTGGCTTGCCCCCTTTTCAAATGCTTGTGCTACCATTGTGTTAGCATCAAAATTTTCGCCCTTCAGAGCCACAAACATTGTACCTTCTTCTATTGTTCTGGTATCGGTCGATATACCTTTCGAGGCAAGATATGCCTCATACAATTTTTCAATATTCATAATTTATTTGAATAAACAAAGGGGGCAGAACCCTGTTCCACCCCCTCGTATTATATAATAAAGCCAAGCAGTTATTTCTTTGATTGTACAGGAGAACCTACTCTAATCATAGCGCAACGGAATCCTATATCATCACGACTCTCACGTTCATCGAGGAATCGGCGTGTGCCAGGGCTGAGCCAATATGCACGGTCGCGCCAACCACCACCTTTGTATACACGAGTAAGGTCAGATACGAGATTACGCAAGCCATTTGAGTTTGGTGTACCTGAGTACATTGTCTCTGTATTAGCTTCTGAGTTTGTCCAATCGCCACCTGTTGAAAGGTTCGAACGACCATCACCATCGAGGTAATTGATGTTATCGGCTGTACGATAGTTCTTACGATCGGCAATATCTTTGTCTGTTTCGATTGTGTAACGAATACGACCAAGTGAGTCTTTCTCAACAGGTGCGCCACTTTCGTTAAGCACTTTCTTCTTCATCACATTACCACGATATGGGTTGAACTCATCTTCATCTTCGAAGGTAAGTGGACGATATACGTCGTCAACCCACTCGTTGACATTTCCTGCCATACAATACAAACCATAGTCGTTTGGCCAATATGATTTTACAGGAACGGTGATGTCACCTTTATCGTTCAAGTCGCCAGCAGTACCCATGTAGTCACCATTACCTCTGACGAAATTGGCCATCATCTTACCTCTGTCAGCATCTGTTGAGTTACGAACTACATGACCATTCCATGGGAATATCTTACGATCCGACATACGCTCGCTATCGGTATTACCAATAAGACCAAGTGCTGCATATTCCCATTCAGCTTCGGTTGGGAGACGATACTTTGGCAAGAGAATACCATCGTCGATACGAACACGACGCGACTCACCTTTGTTCGACAAGTCTTCAATAGGTTTCTTACCTGGTGCACCTTCATATTGTCCGTAGAGATATGCTTCAGTATCGAAATTATTCTCACTCTGCTGATCGTTTACATTCATCTCCAATACACCCATATCAACCAATATCATTTCGTTGACACGGTCGGTACGCCACTTGCAATAGTTCGATGCTTGGCGCCAACTAACACCTACTACAGGATAGTCTGCATAAGCTGGATGACGAAGATAGTTTTCAACGTATGGTTCATTGTATGCCAATGGACGACGCCAAACAAGTGTATCAGGCAATGCAGCCTTATATTGGTCTGGATATTCGCTATACACTTTATTTACCCAGTGAAGCCACTCACGATAGTTGGCATTGCTAATTTCGCACTCATCAATGTAGAATGATGCTACTGTAACTCTACGAGGAACATTATCCATGCCCCAATTTACGTCTTGTTCTACACGACCTTGGATAAACGTACCACCCTCGATAAACACGAGACCTGGACCCGTTTCTTGCTCGTAGCCCGACTGATACTCAAAACCGCCCCAATCAGGGTCGTTGTATGCCCAGCCTGTTGTGTTCGAAGAGTTCGAACCACCACCACGCGATGAGCATGACACCAAAAGCGCTGCACAACCAGCACTCAGAATGACAGCTAACTGCTTGAAACTTAATTTCATATTATTTAAACTTATTATATTCCTATTTGTTTTTCACAACCTCAAACAAGGTATTATAACGCAAAAATACAAAAAAGGTTGACTACACGTTACTATTTTACGCGTTTTTTATCAAAGTTGCTAACAACTAACACTATCTGTTTTTTCCATGTCTAAAATCTTTTCCCGCCATTCGGCTGGCAACGCTATACTCTGCCCTGATGAAAAATTAATAGCTACCATAACCGAATCAGACATTGTGTATATCTTCCCATTATTTACACCTCTGATTATCTGAAGCATACGCACACTTTTATTCCCAATATGATAAATTGATGTACATACTTCTATTTCATCTTCAAGACGTATTTGAGCCAAAAAATCGGTTTTGTACGATGCCACTAACAATACTTGTTCGTTGCTATAAAACTTTTCGCCATAAATACGCTTTAGATAATTGGCTCTTCCTATATCGAAATACGATTGTTGTACTCCGTTGTTGATATGCCGTAATCCATCAAGATCGTTGAAGCGCTTTTGTACAACGCACGACTCGGGATAGAAACGCGTATGTAGATCTATACCAGATATTTGAGCATCCATTTTTCTTATTCTCTTATTATTTTTACACGTCCATCGGTACTGAGTTTTACTATACTCGATGGCTTTTTCTTTGTTTGGTCATCTTGCCTATAGCGCACTACATAATCGACGCCGTTCACTATGGATTCACTTATTTCGCAAAAGATGGCTGCAGATGGTTCTCCACTTATATTTGCCGATGTTGATACGAGTGGCTTGCGAAAACGCGCACATAGATCGTGGCTAAACTTCTCGTTTGTCACTCTAACTCCTACTGAACCATCGGAAGCTACAAGATTGGGAGCTAAATTCTTCGCACCGTCAAGGATGAGGGTTAACGGATGGTCGGAAAGATCGATCATGTCGTATGCCACATCTGGCATACGTTCTACATAGCCTTGAACTCGCTGAACAGTATCGAACAAAACTATAAGACTTTTTGAATCGTCACGTTTCTTTAGTTCGTAAACTTTTGCTACAGCCTCGGCGTTTGTGGCATCGCAACCAATACCCCAAACGGTGTCGGTGGGATACAAGATGAGACCTCCATTACGTAACACATCAATACATTTTTTTATATCCTCTTCCATAATAGTCAGTTGTTTTTCACTATACGTTTTTTCCAATATCTGAATTTTATTCTTGTCTGTAGTTTTACATCTATTTTGTGCGATGCATCTATTTGATTATTACCAGAGCCAATTATATCACGATCGTAATATTTTACATATCGCCCCCACAACCATACATCGATTAATGGCAGTGGTGACCAACATACAGATGCTATACCAAGTGCTCCACGACCTATATACGTTGGCATCGACATTGAGTATAATACATCGGGCTGTGTAGCAAAAATACGACTATCGTAACTTTGGGCATCAAAATGAGCCAATTGCAAATCAACCGACAGTTTGTTGTCGAATAATTTCGCAGCAACATCTTCGCTCAACCAAAAACCATTTGCTCGCTCACTATCTTGCTTATATTTTACCTTTTCTGCCACTGTCCGAAACGATATTCGATAATTCGTTCGATGATTATAGCTTAATTTTACACTTGTACGCTGAACTCGTTCTATTTGCTTATTGTTGGTCGATGATGCATCGTCTCGATTATCAATTCTGAACCTAACTGAGAGAGTGTTATTTCTCGAAAAATTGTGCGCTATAGTTATTCGTCCCTTATATCCATTAGTAGGCGACATTTTCTGATACCTAAGCCAGCTATTGTAAAATACATTAACGTTAGCACTAACTGATGTATGTACAAAAGGTAGCAAATATACGCCCATATAGACACCGCTTTCACCACCTGGCTGATTTGATACGCTATACGGATTTTGATAGAGTGCATAATAACTTTTAGCAAACGATCGATAGGCCAACGTCAGACTATTGCCACTTCCCAAATCGACATCAAGACCTTGCATTGCAGCAAAGGCTTTTGTTGATTGATATGCGACTTCACCATAAAGCGTAAGTTTACGAAATACATAACGATAATCGATGTGCCCGATACATATATTCTGACTCGTCGGATAAAATAGTTTGTATAGTTCACCTTTGTTACCTATTGGCATTGACCCGTGCCATATATTAAAACCGCCAGATACCGACAAGTTCATATTCGTATAACGAAGATAAGCACCACCTACCATCTGCTGAAAATTATTACGCTTAGATAACTCCGACATAGTTCGGTGATAACCACTCGTTTGAATTGTTGATGCGTAGTATTCCGAACTCAATGTGTCGTTCATTTCTATTATCGAAGCATCACCATCGGTGTGTGAAAAAAAAGCATCGATACTAATATGCGAATTGCCCATAGCAACAGCTACACCACGCAAATAACCACTCTCGCTTGCCGACATATTGCCACTCAAACCTGTTCCGCTGCGCATGAGCGAGGTTTGAAAAGCCGACATATCGGGCGAAAAACCAGTCCACATACCTAATCCCTGTCCGAAACGAGCTGAATAATGACCTATGATAACCTTACGGACAAATTTCTTGTTTGGAATATATGATAGAAAACCTGATAAAAAATCAGTTGTAGAGACTCCATGTGAAAACATTGGTTCACCAACATCGCTCTCGGCAACTAAACCTCCTACTAATTTTTCACCCACCGCAGCATTGATTCTGAGTAATTTCTTATACCTATCACCCAGAAATGCAGCTGGTATGGTATCATTCTTTGATTGCAACCCACGCATATCGGGGAATGTGCGTTCTCCTCGCAACACAATATTTAAATGCGCAGTGTATGCTCTAATTGGTTCGGCATTACTCTTGCCTACCGACACAAAATATAGTAGTCGCTCTACGTCAGCATACGAAAAATATGGCAATGTAACAAGTTCTGACTCCGATCTATATGGGCCATACTGTTCACGCCTTTGTACAATAATTTCTTTTTGCTTTTCTGACAGAAAAAAGAGTTTGTTTATCTGTTCGGTTGTTACGGTATTAACATCTAACTTGTCAGATGCAAAAGCAACAAGTTCGGCAGCTTCTGACTCAAAGTCTTCGGTCAGCGTGCCATTTTCCGACATCTCTTCCAAAATATGTGCAACAACATCAGTTGCGCTCTCATCTTGAGCGTACGCAGCTACATAGCCGAGCAACAATATTATGAGTGTTGCCCAACGTTTCATCAGCGACCCCTCCCAAGTGTATATCCCACAGTTGCACCAAGCGTAACTCCTAATCGCTCATGGTGCATCATGCCAACGCGTATGTCGGCTCCGTTCCAAGCATATCCTATACCAGCTGAAAGAGATTGTCCAATTGACGAAAAACCGACAGTCACGTCCAATTTATCAATAGGATAAATTGCCAATGCCAACTTACCTATCATATCTTCATTCCATGGTTTTTCAGCTTCAATCATCACAGCAAAAAGGGACGATGCATTCCATTTTAATCCTAACCATGATCTTGCCTCTATCGAAGTTTCTGTGGTTTCATAAACTATGTCACGTTGCTCTACACTATGCAATGCTACCGAAATAAGCCACTTCTCTGATGGCTTAAAATGTAATCCTATACGCGAAAACGATGACGAATAACGACGCCCGTTCCATAATGAATGAATAACAGCATAGTATTCAACCCCCATGCCCCATTTGCCAAATACGCGCGACAAGCCACCGCCTATTTCAGTAAAATGGCTGTCATCTGAACCACTTTTTACAACTTGCAAGGTCAGGTTAACAAGTGGTGTTGCTCCAACCACCTTCCCACTAACTTGCGTCAAATCCGACAATCCGTATGGTTGAGCATATGAAACAGCGACGGCCAGTCGCTCCACTTCGCCCATTAGCGACGGATTGACTGACCGCATATTGTTTGTGACACTCACAGTTGCTATTCCGGCTGCACCAACCGATTCTCCAGATGATACAACCATTTCTTGCGCTGTTGCCCCTATAACTGCAAGGCATAGGCAAGTTGCTACTATGAGACGCCTTACATACATAGCATTTCTATTTAAAATAGCCTGCTATTGATTTTGCTATAGCCTCAAATTCGGCAGGTTCAAGTTTTAGTTTAGGGTTCGACATGTTTATCTCGCTTCCATTGTTCAACGGCACAAGATGAACATGAGCATGAGGCACGTCGATACCAATAACACTTACACCCACCCTATTGCAAGGAAAAGCTTGCTTAATAGCTGCTGCTACACGTTTTGCGAAAGCCATTATGCCAGCTAACTCATCATCGGTAAGGTCAAAAAAATAATCGACTTCACGTTTGGGCACAACCAATACATGACCCTTAGCTACAGGATTAATATCGAGAAACGCATAGTATTTGTCGCTCTCCGCCACTTTATACGACGGTATCTCTCCTGCTATAATCCTACTAAAAATAGATGCCATAGTACTATATATCTTTAGATGCTTATTTCTACTACTTCAAAGGTAACGAGACCTGCTGGTATCTTTATTTCTACCTGATCACCCACTTTTTTCCCAAGCAATCCTTTGGCTATAGGTGTTGTTACCGATAATTTCCCTGCTTTAAAGTCACCTTCGCTCTCTGGCACAATGGTATAGGTCATCTTTGCATTGGTCTTGACGTTGCGTATGGTTACTTTGTTCAATATTTGGACTGACGATGTGTCAACCTTCGAAGCATCGAGCACACGGCTATTTGCCAACAATATTTTTAGGTTGGCTATTTTTGCTTCAAGATGGCCTTGTGCTTCTTTTGCTGCATCGTACTCTGCATTCTCTGATAAATCTCCTTTGTCACGCGCTTCGGCTATTTGGTTAATAACCTTCGGACGTTCTACTCCCTCAAGGTAGGCCAGCTCTTCTTTAATCTTCTTCAAGCCCTCTTCGGTTACATAATTTACTGCCATATCTTTTGTGTTTTGTGTTATTTGGATTTTTTGTAAACATAAAAAAAAGAAGAATCCTGAAACCATTAATTTCAGGACCCCTGCCTTTTATTCTTCGTGGCAAATATACGAAAATAATTTTTGTAAAAAAGTGTTTCCTCTTTTTTTAATATTCGACTCGATCTAATATTGTTTTGTAAATCAGCGCTTGCCGCATATCTTCAATTGTTAATGCAGATTGCTCTTTTGACGACAACGTATCTTGTTCTTCGTACGATGTTGTCTCTACTTTTTCTTCTTTTTGAACAACTCTATCAGACCCTTCTTCAAAAAGATTGGTATTGGGCACTACTTCTTGTTTCGCATGAACAGACATTTCAGCAAACAACTCTTCGAGTTCTTTGGTAACATTTACATTTGGTCTGTCTTCATACGATTCATCATCATCGTCATCTGAATTCACTACAATAGTCTTCTCCTTTGCTTTTGACTTTAGATAAGAGAATACCACATAGAGCAGTCCGATTACAACATATGTAATAATCTTTATTGCCATACCTTAGGAAACATTTTTTTGAACGTATGTATTATTTTACGCCCAATTTTTCTTTAACAAGTGGAGCTGCATCAACACTCTGCTCTGAATGATAAAGAACAACTTGTGAGCTAACATCGAAGATGTAAACAAATCCGTTTTCCTTACCAACCTCATCAAGCGCTTTTTGTACCTTTTCGAGAATAGGCAACATGAGTTGTTGTTCTTTTTGGCTCAAACTCTGTTGCGCCATTTGTTGATAGCTCTGTATGCGCTGATTTGCATCTTGTATCTCCTTTTCTTTGGTAGCACGAATAAGATCGGGAAGTGAATCGCGCTTCTGCATATAGTCTTCGTACTTCTGCTGAAGGTCAGAACTCATCACTGTAAGCTGATCTTCAAGCTTTTTAGCTTCATCTTGAAGTTGCGTTTGGGCTGCTTGATGATCGGGGAGTGAAGTAAGCAGAGCTTGTGTATCGATGTGAGCAAATTTGAGCTCTTGAGCGTTGACTGCGGCAGCTGTGAAAAGAGTAGCTGCAAGACACAATGTTTTGAATATATTCATGGTGTTGTATGTTCTTTTATTGTTAGTTTATTCCAAGTTTTTTCTTTACGAGTGGGGCTATATCGGTACTTTTGGTGTTCGAAACGTACACCGTAGCACCTGCTTTTTCTTCTATTATATATAGAAATCCATTTTCAACGCCAACTTCTTGCACAGCTCGCATTACACGCTGAACAATTGGAGTCATCAATTCTCGTTGTTTTTGTGCCAACTCTTGTTTCGACACTTGTATGTACTGCTGTATCTTTTGATACGATTCCTGAAGTTCTTTCTCTTTCTCCACCTGCTCAGCCTCAGTCATCTTTGCGGCTTTTTGCTGATAGTCTTTATACATTTTCTGAAAGTCTTCATTTAGGGTTGTCACTGTTCCCTCTATTTTCGTCTGCTCCGCATCCATGGTCTTTTGTACCTCTTTTACAGCAGGCATTGTCTCCATGAAAGCGTTACTATCGAAATGCCCAAACTTGACCGACTGAGCTGTTGATAGAGCTACAGCCGACACAACAAAGGCCAATGACAGTAAAACTTTTTTCATACTTCAATAAGTTTTTCTTTTAGGTTTATTTGCTATATCCGAGCCTAACCAACACTTGATCACTTATGTCGAGATTGGGCTCGTTGTACATCAGTCCAATATTTGATGTTTTATCAAAAACGGCTGAATAATTTTTTTCTTTTGCTATGGCAGAAATGGCACTATACACTTGGTCTTGAATGGGACGGATAAGAACTTCGCGTTGTTTGTAAAGTTCGCCATCTTGACCGAAATAGCTCTGTTGTAGTTTTTTTGCTAAGCGCTCTTTTTCCACTATTTCATTCTCTTTCTTAACTTTCATGTCGGCTGTGAGGAAAACACTTTCGGTGCGATATGTTTCATAAAGCTTTTCTACCTCTTGCATTTTCGCCTTTATCTCCGTTTCATACTTTTTACTCAGCGCATTAAGTTGCTCGTTGGCGGCTTCGTAGGCTGGTATGTTTTTTAGTATGTATTCGGTGTCGACAAAAACAAACTTCTGTGCCATCATTGCAACTGGTGCAAATATTATGGCCATAAGGATTAATATTTTTTTCATAATTGACAAATTTTGCTCCTCCAAATCAAATATCGTGCCATGGCATCAGAACGACTGTCCCATTACAAAGTGGAACTGCGAACCACCTGCATTGCTATAACCGCTAACATTGTCGAAGCCGTAACCCCAGTCGATGCCAAGCATACCAAACATTGGTAGGTATATTCTCAAACCTGCACCAGCCGAACGCTTAAGATCGAATGGTGTATAGTCTTGAAACTCGCTCCAACAGTTTCCGGCTTCAGCAAATGCAAGTGCAAACACGGTAGCTTGTGGTTGCAACGATATAGGATAACGCAATTCAAGTGTGTATTTGTTATATATGTTGCCATCGTACGAATACGAGTTATTGACAAGTGAACGAGGTGTGAGTGATGAGTTTTCATAACCACGTAAGCCAATAGTCTCTTCACCATATGTGCTATAACCTGACATACCATCGCCACCCATCACATACTTCTCGAATGGTGATTTCCTATATCTATTATAATAACCCAAGAAGCCCATTTCAAACTTACCCATCAATATGAGTTTATGAGCATTGTCGAGTGGCTTAAACACCTGACCTTTCAGAGTCCATTTGTGATACTCAATGACTTTATAGAGTCGCTGATCATCATCTTCGCCTTTCCAATTGTGGTTACTGAAAGCTGAATATGGTGGAGTGAATGCTACACCTATTGAGAAGTTTGAACCCGAACGTGTGTATATTGGGTTATCGAGTGAGTTACGCGCCAATACTACTTTGAAGTTCAAATTGTGTGATTGACCATTTTGCATTAAGAAATATTGCCAATTGCGCAAACGATAGAGCTGATAACCTACTTCTACGTAGAGTGTAAACCAGTCATCAGGCCAAGTCAGACGTTTACCAAAACCTATCGATACACCTGATACTTTACGATATTGGTGCAATTCGCTTCGTGTTGGAATTGTGGCGTCGCCATAACCTGAGTAGTAACCATTATAGAAGTTGTTGTAGTAGTTTTTACTTACACCTGTTTGTGATGAATAGAAACCTGAAATAGTGAGTGAGTTCGGACGTTTGCCACCAAGCCAAGGTTCTGTAAACGAAGCGCTGAACGACTTGTAATACTTACCATTAGCTTGTGCTTTTATCGAAAATTTCTGACCATCACCGGTTGGCAGTGGTGAATATGCTTCTTTGTTGAAGATATTTCGCAATGAGAAGTTGTTGAACGATAGACCTACTGAACCTACAAACATACCAGCGCCCCAACCACCTGATATTTCAATTTGGTCGTTCGATTTTTCTTCAAGGTTGTAAACAATATCAACTGTTCCATTGTCATAATCTGGCTGTGGGACTGGATTTATGGTCTCTGGATTGAAATGTCCGAGCTGTGCCAACTCTCGCACTGTACGAATCAGTTCAGACTTGCTAAACATCTCGCCAGGTTTTGTACGTATCTCACGACGAACGACATGCTCATTTGTCTTATCGTTACCTGTGATGATTATTTCGTTGATGGTAGCTTGTGTTCCCTCAACCACACGCATCTCAATATCAATGGTATCGCCATATACATTGGTTTCAACAGGTGTAATGCTTGAGAACAAATAGCCATTGTCCATATATGCATTATGAACTGCATCATCGTCTTGATACAGACGTTTGTCCATCTTTTTGCTGTTATAAACATCGCCTTTACTCATTCCCAACAAACGCTGCAAATCGTTTGATGAATAGATAGTGTTACCTACCCAAGTGATGTTGCCGAGGTAGTATTTTCTACCCTCTTCTATATCAATTGTGATGTTAACTTTATTGTCGTCAGTGCGCTCAACAACGTCTTTCACTATCCTGGCATCACGATAACCAGCTTCGTTATATTTCTCTATAACAGCTTTTTTGTCGTTTTCGTAATTTTCAGTAATAAACTTCTTAGTTCTGAAGAAATTATAGAGTTTCTTGGCATTGGTCTTCTTCATCACACGGTTGAGCTTGCGATCACTAAACACCTTATTGCCACGAAATGTCAATGTTTTTACTTTTACTTTGTCCTTTTTGTCGATGTTAATGTCGAGTATTACATAATGATCTTTCGATGGGTCGTTACGTTGTGTTATTTTCACATCAACATTATAGTATCCTTTTCCTACAAAATAGTCTTTCACGTATTTCTCGGCACGACTAATAAGGAACGGTGTTACTTGCGTTCCTTTCATAATGGCTACTTTGGGCTCTACGTCTTTTATCTCACTATGCTTTATGCCATGAAAATTAATATCTGACATACGCGGACGTTCTTTCAGAGCTATTTCAAGCCATACTTTATTATCTTCTACTTTTGTTTGATATATTTTTACATCAGAAAATAATCCGTGATTCCAATAGCGTTTCAGTGCTTGTGTTATAGCATCACCAGGTATCGACACCTCTTGTCCGACCTTAAGACCTGACAGGTTGAGCAATACCTTCTGATCCATATTTTCGATGCCAGTTACAACAATGTCGGCTATTGTATATTTTCGGGCAATACCAGAATACGACACTTTTGCATTATCACTTGCCAAACTGATTGAGTCGGTGGTTGTCTCTTGTGCACTTATAACTTGACCTATACAAACGACAGCCAAGAGTGTATATATTTTTTTCAACATCTGTTTTTTGTATATCTGATTTTATTGCAACTGTTCGCTTGTTTTACCAAAACGTCGTTCACGTCCCTGATAATCGACAATAGCTTTATAGAACTCTTCTTTACCAAAGTCGGGCCATAGTGTATCGGTAAAATACAACTCTGAATATGCTATTTGCCAAAGTAAATAATTACTGATTCGGTATTCGCCACTGGTACGAATAAGCAATTCAGGGTCGGGCATAAAAGATGTTGCCAAATGCGATGTTATAGTTGCATCGGTAACTTGCTCTGGAGCGAGTTTCCCATCTTTCACCTCTTGAGCTATTTGACGCATTGCTTCTGTTATTTCCCATCGAGAACTATAGCTGAGAGCCAATACAAGTGTCAGACCCGTGTTGTTTTTTGTAAGTTGTTCACACTCTGCGAATTTACTTTTTATTGACTCAGGCAGTGCGCCATTGCCAATAACTTTTAGGCGTACGTTGTTTGCGTGTAGCTTCTGAGCTTCACCTGCCAATGTTGACGCAAGTAATTTCATCAGTCCCTCAACTTCCAATTTTGGTCGGTTCCAGTTTTCGGTTGAGAATGTATAGAGTGTGAGGTATTTAATACCTAATTCGCCAGCCGCTTCTGTTATATCGCGCACAGACTTGATGCCATTTTGATGGCCAAACAAACGCATACTACCGTGTTTTTTTGCCCATCGTCCGTTGCCGTCCATTATAACTGCCACATGCTGCGGCAAATTGTCTTTCGATATTTGGTCTTTATATGATGACATCACTTATTCGGTTAAGCTCTATATATTTCTCTATTTATTAAAACTCTTTGTTCCATCGTTGCACTCTAGTTTGCGAGGCCACATGCTTAGTGTTATTGTAAAACCAGCAAGCGAGTACCAATCGTTGTTATGAGAGAGCACATTTTCGTTGAATTTGTATGGGTCGGAAGGGTCGACACCCATGCCCACATCACCAACAAGATCAAGGTCATCGCAAAAAGTTTTGCGCATTGTCCATTCAAATCCGACCCTAAGCCATTGGGTAACTTTGTACTTCACTCCCATTCCAAATGGCAAAGATAATACAATTCTTTGTTTTCCGTCACTATCATCTTTGTAGCTCTCATAACACGTTGCTACCAATCCTGCTGTAAGGTATGGTGTAAAACGCGATTGTTTTTTGAAAAACTTATGGTCGTAGCACATAAAATTGAACTCGCCAGTAAGTCCAATATCAGCAATAATGCGGTCGAAATCGTAATCGCCTTGTCCCACATAAACATTGCCGCCTTCGGGGTAGCTACCTTTCAATCCTGCACCTATAGCATTAAGTTTTGCAGCTAATCGGTCAGTAAATGCATATCGAACAACGAGCCCTGCTGCTGGACGTGTATTAAGGAAGTGCTGAGACGGATTAAGATCGCCTATATAATAAGCACCACCCAAGAAAAGTCCTAACTCAAGTTTATCTTGTGCCACAGATGTCATGGAGCATACCATTGCTACACACACTACAAAACAATGTATTGTTGTGCGTAAAGTAACTGATATATTTCTTTCTACAGACATTTTATTCAAGCAACGTTGATTTTTTTCCAACAAACGGAAACGTATCAGTGGTTTCGTGTATCGGCACCCCACATTAATTTATCGCGCAATGTGGCAAAGAACGAATGTCCTTGCAATTGTACAACTCTGACGCTAAATGGTGCTTTGGCTATACGTAGTCGGCATCCATTTTCCATAACATGATTGCGTCCATCGAGCGATGTTAATATGTTTGGTCCACGTCCCTCCATGCGTAACTGTATGACACTACCACTAGGGACTATGAGCGGACGTACATTCAGGTTGTGAGGTGCTACGGGGGTTATTATAAGGTTTGGCGTAGAGGGACAAACTATTGGTCCACCTACACTAAGCGAATATGCCGTAGAACCTGTTGCTGTTGCTATAATCAAACCATCGGCCCAATATGTTGTCAGATATTCGCCATCAACATAGGCATGTATGGTGAGCATTGATGCATTGTCACACTTGTTAACTGCAAATTCATTAAGTGCGTAGTCGATGGGTGTGCGTTCATCGTTGGCATATAATGATATAACATCGAGACTACCAAGCCTATAGTTGCCCGACAATAAGTTATCAATGGCTTCTGGTATATTTTGTTCTGCAACATCGCTCAGAAAACCGAGTCGGCCATTGTTAATACCCAATATTGGCACATCGGAGCCCATCATCATGCGAGCTGCTTCAAGGAACGTACCATCGCCACCGACACTACACACTGCTAATGCTTCAACATCGGAAGGTACGCCATCTATTTGTTCTGCCACGTCGGCAAAAGTTATGTCCAATTTTTGCAACTGACTATATAGATGCTGCGGCACCTTCACTTTACAACCACGCGTGCTTAGATGTTGCAACATTTTATTGTATAGTTGCGCATTTCGGTTGTCGACTGTGCGACCATATAATATGACAATATTGTCGGTCATTTACTAATTTCTATTTTATGAGCTTATCTGCCAACTTTCTCATATCAACACCATCAAAGTTGCCCGATGTCATAATGAGCAAAACTGTATTGGTGTAGTCTCCTTTTTCCAAACGTGTTACGAGTTGCGACGAATCAGTATACACACTCAAATTGTTATGAGCAAATGCATTCCTAACTTCATCTTTTGTAATAGGTTCCAATCGCTTGTGTGTTATCACTTCTGGATTGAAATAGACAAATGCCTCATCGGCTGCATTCATTGTGTTGGCATATTGTGGCAGAAAGGCTTTTGTCAGACTGCTAAATGTATGTAATTCCATGCAAGCTACAATACGTTTATCTGCATAACGCTCGCGCACAGCCTCAGTTGTAGCTTTTAGTTTCGATGGTGAATGTGCAAAATCGAGAAAGGCTATACTATTGTCAGTCTTCTTTAGTGTTTGCAGACGCTTTGCTGCTCCACTAAACGATTGTATGGCATGCATAAACTCCTCATTGCTTATGCCTACTTGCTCACAAGCTAACATTGCAGCATTCATATCTTGCATATTATGCTTGCCAAAAACGCCAACTTTATAATCTTTACCGCCACAACTAACAATAGTTTGTTCGCCATCGGCATGCCACTGCAAACCACTATATGCAATTGCCTCTACATCGTTGCGAACTGATGATGCTATTTGCTGTAGTTCTCTATCCTCTGAATAATATATAAACTTACCATTGGGCATTATGGTATTGGCAAATTTCTGAAAAGTACCAACATAACTCTCCCATGTTGGGAATACGTTAATATGATCCCATGCAATACCTGTCAGTATAGCAACATCTGGTTTATAACGTAGAAATTTCGATGTTGGATCGAGTGTAGATGACAAATACTCATCACCCTCAAATACAGCAATTGGAGCATCGGTTGATAAACCAACCATTGTGTCAAATCCTTCTATTTGTGCACCAACCATATAATCGAACTTATGTCCTGTAACTCGAAGCACATGCATTATCATTGATGTTGTAGTGGTTTTCCCATGACTACCACCTACCACAATGCGTTTTTTATCTTTTGTTTGTTCGTACAGATATTCAGGAAAACTATATACTTTGATACCCAACTCACGAGCACGTAGCAACTCTGGATTGTCGTTGGTTGCATGCATACCTAAAATAACAGCATCAATATCAGCTGTAATACGTTCAGGGTGCCATCCTTCTTCACGTGGCAATAACCCACACGCAGCAAGTCTCGATTTTGATGGTTCAAAAAATTCATCGTCAGAACCAGTAACACAAAAACCTTTGTGATACAAAGCCAAAGCTAAGTTATGCATAACGCTACCGCCAATAGCTATAAAATGTACGCGCATAATATCTGTTGTAGAAAAATTGCAATTCGGGCGCAAAGATAGATATTTAATTACGAAACATTGCCATATTTCACATATTGGCTTATTATGCAAATGCAACAAACGACAACAACCTATAGTCATTGTCGTTTGCTGCAAAACAATACAAATTTATTCCTCATCATACGGATAGACGACGCCCCATTCGCGGCGCAAGCTATCCATTTGCTGCATTATGCTGATGGTTTCGGCATGTGGCATGAGCGGCGACTCGCTTAGTCCGGCTTCGATGCAGCGCTTGCACTCCATCACCTGATATTCGTAACCCGTAATCATGTCGGCGGGTTTGGCTATGCGCTCCACAAGTTCATAGTTACGATAGACCTCAATGAGTTCGGGACAGTTCACGTTGTCGACACGTATGTAGCCCTCAGTGCCGTTTATTATGCCTTGGCGGTCGTTCAGGCATAGCGCGCCGGCTTGTAGGTTGGCCATGCGCCCGTCGGCAAAACAGAGCGAGATGCACTCTTGCATATCCATGCCCTCAGGACCAAGTTGCACGTTGCTAACCGTCTTGACAATGTCGGTGCCGAAATACATACGCGCAAAGTTGAGTACGTATACACCCAAATCGAGCAACGCACCACCGCAAAGGTCGGCACGTACGATGCGCTCTTTGTGCTCCATCATGTAGCAAAGTGTGGCGGTGAGCAGACGTGGTTCGCCTATGATGCCGCTATTCATCAGCTCCTTCACTTTGAGCGAGAGTGGCATATAGCGCGTCCAGATGGCTTCGGTGATAAACACCTTCTCGCGCTTGGCTGCCTCGATGAGCATTGTGGCTTGACGGGCGTTGGCGGTGAAAGCCTTCTCTACAAGCACATGTTTGTGATGTCGAATGGCAAGCATGGCATGGTCGAAATGATGAGAGTGCGGCGTGGCGATGTATACAAGGTCAATATCCTTATCGCTCACCAACTCCTCGTAGCTACCATACGCCTTGCCAATGCCATGTTCACGAGCAAACGCCTCGGCCTTCTCGAGCGAGCGCGACGCTATGGCGCTTACCTCGTAGCCATCGAGAGGAGCCAACGAGATGCTCATTTTGTGGGCTATCCATCCAGCTCCTATTATTCCTACTCTGAACGGTTTCATAGCTATTTTGCCATTTTATATATCTGCTCTATGTCGGCAGCGTTGAGCACCTTGAAGTGGCCTTGAGTGGATGTGTAGTTATTGGTACACTTACGCGCCATCTCTTTTATCTCTTCGTCGGTTACCTCACGACCGATGAGCTCGTGAATATTTATAGGCATACCTATGGCATGATAGAAACGTTCCATAGCCTCGATGCCCTTCAGCGCCGTAGCCTCTGGGTTGGCGAAGTCGTTTTCAACGTCCATAACATTTACCGCAAAACGCACGAAACGCGACACGTCCTCCTTCAGCACGTAGCGAGCCCAACTTGGCCACACGGCAGCCAGTCCGGCACCATGAGTGACGTCGAACATTCCGCTAAGCTCGTGCTCTATCTCGTGTGTAGCCCAATCTTCTTCGCGGCCGCAACCCGTCAGACCATTGTGCGCCAAACTTCCACCCCACATTATCTGCGCGCGGTTGCGATAGTCGTTAGGATTCTTGAGCACATCGAAAACGCACTCTTTCATGGTACGCAGCAAACTCTCGGTCAGGTTGTCGGTGACGGTCATGTCGCCATCGTGCGAGAAGTAGCGCTCCATCATGTGCATCATTATGTCGGTCACACCGGCAGCCGTCTGATATGGCGGGAGCGTGAAGGTGCGTTCTGGATTCATAATAGCGAACTTCGGACGGCTGATGTTGTTGCTGTATCCGCGTTTTATGTCGCCATCTTCATTAGTAATTACGCTCGATTCGCTCATCTCGCTACCTGCGGCAGGAATGGTCAGCACAGTGCCAAGCGGAACAAACGTGGTGGCTTTGGCTTTGCCCGAATAGAAATCCCACACCTCGCCGTCGTAGTTGACGCCGTAGGCAATGGCTTTGGCCGAGTCGATAACACTACCTCCACCAACGGCAAGGATAAAATCGACGCACTCGCGGCGACAGAGGTCGATGCCCTCGTGCACCTTGCTCAAACGCGGATTGGGCACAACGCCACCAAGCAAAACGAAGTTGATGCCGTCGGCCTTCAGCAGGTCGCAAATCTTGTCGAGCAAACCAGAGCGTTTGGCACTCTGACCGCCATAATGTACCAACACTTTTGAACCGCCGTAGCGTTTCACCAATTTGGCAACTTTCTCTTCCGATTCCTTACCAAAGACTACTTCGGTAGGAGTATAATATTTGAAATCTATCATGCGTTATATGAGTTATAGGTTTTGGAGTTGTAAGTTGTAAGTTGTAAGTTATAAGTTGTAAGTTATATGTTATAAGTTATGAGCTATTTCTTTGGGTATCCTATAGGATGATTAAGAATAGCATTTTGCGTATCGGTAAGTTTTAGCTCCGTCTTCAGAGCATCTTTATCCATTGTGGCACGGGGCACTGTAGCCAATCCCAACGCTTCGCATGCCAAATCGATATTCTGACTTACGTATCCAGCATCGATAGCGCCAGAGATTGTAGGACCGTTGGTGCTTCCGCCACGAAACTTGGCATTGTCGGTCACGATGACGAGGCTGATTGGCGCAACGGCAGCAAACTTCTGATTGGCAGCTACAACCTGACGCAAATCTTTGTCCGACACCTTCTGCAATGCGTTGTCTTTTGCCACATAGAGCCAAGCACCCTCTTTGCTACATACGTACACCGTGATGTCTTGCGCGTTGATGGCCGTTGGTGCGGTGAGATGACCGTCGGGACGATTGATGCCAACCGCCGCCCAAAGCAACTGACTAAGTTTCATATCGTCAATATCCTTATCGCTATACTCGCGCACCGACTTACGTTGCTGCAACGATTGGAAAAGCGTCATCTTCACATCTTTGTTGGGTTCTGGCAGCTTCTTCACGTCTTGCGCCACCACACTCATGCTTGCCACGAGCAGACAAGCCGTCAGTAATAAATTCTTCATAGTTAATAGGTTATAGATTTGTTATTTCATTTTCTCAGTCAATCGCTTTATGTGCGTTTTCAATATATGATATGCCGGACGAGCCATAGCGCCATGGTCGTAGCCTTGCATTTCGTATAGCGACACATCTTTATGCCCAACAAGTTTCAGCATTCGCCAAAAGTATGCCTGTTCTTCGTAGCGACCATAGAGTTCAAGTTCTCTGTCGCCCGAAATAATGATGATAGGCGGTGCATCGGGACGGATGAAAGTGAGCGGTGCATACTGGTCGAGCGTAGGTTGCAACGGACCAATGCCTTGCTGTTTGCGCACGTTGTAATGCGTGATGCACTGACCGCTAAAAGGCACAAGCGCCGCTATCGAATCGGCATCGATGCCATATTTTTCGAGCCATTTTTTCTGCAATCCTATCATATCTATAAGGTATCCGCCCGCCGAATGACCTGCGAGGAATATCTTTCGCTTGCTACCATTGTATTTCTCAATATTGTTGAACGTCCAAGCCACAGCCGCCGCAGCATCGTCGAGGATGTCGTCGATATGAGCCTTAGGCAGCAGTCGGTAGTTGACCGCCACCACGGCATAACCAGCGTTGCGCAGTTCTGGGTCGATATGCTTATTACCAGCCTCAATGCCACCGCCATGAAACCACACCACAACGGGCACATCTTTTTGATCGGTAGGATAATAGACATCGAGTTTGCAACGTTCCTGAGCATACTTATCGGCAGATTGCGCGCGATAAGGAATGTCGTTTACAGAGTTGTATTGCGCCTTCGCCGCCATAGTGCATACGAAGAGGGCAATGATGGACATCAATTTTCTTGTGTTCATATTTTATTAAGGGTAAATTAATATTCAGATTTTTGAATCAAAAACGACAAAAAATGGGTTAATTACACCATATTTCATCATGTCTTTGCAGATATATTGAATAACAATATTCAAATATACAAATTCTTACAAAAAGAACAATATATAATAATGATCTGCCATTTCTGTTACATCTTCACATTTAAAATACAATGAGTACAGAGATATAATAATAGGCAAATGAACACATGTCTACTTGAGAACATTATTCTCAAACATTGACTATATTAAAACAAAAAAAGCCTACTAAATTGTAGGCTTTAAATATATGTGTATAAGTATATTACGGCAAGAGTGCAAAAAATAGAACTATCAGAAATATCAGTGTGATAGCAGTAAAAAACCACCCCCAATATTGACAACAAACAGAAAGTACTTCTAATTTGCTATGTGTCAATACTCTACCTCTAACTATATATGAATCAGACGAGATAGTAGTCACTAAGTAACAACCTAATGGGATAATAGGAAGATATGAAAGCATAAAAAAGCGATATGTATAACATACATCTGATTTTTAGCCCTAAAATGTCCAATTAATCTAACACCTATACCTCTTATGGTTCCCATAGATGGCGAATTATCAGCTACATTTACATCCTCTTCTGCCAATGTATATTGCCCATAAATATTAAGCGACCAAAATACCTAACAGATAAGAAAATAATTGATAGTAAAACCGATACTACGAAATTTCCATATCGCAAACTTATTAATCACAATTTTGTGGAGCTGTGGGGAATCGAACCCCAGTCCAGGCAAAGAAGCAATATGCTT
>JBGUYH010000083.1:0-10935 GCA_045118595.1 Bacteroidales bacterium
CACCGTTATGCCGCAGAGAAGCACCATTGCCGCAAAGCCTCCTTGGTCGAAGTTTATATCGAAAAGGTAGAATGTTAGAAAGAGCCCAACGAACGAAATAGGTATAGTGCCCATGATTACAAGCGGTTTGAGCAATGAATTGAATAGTATGGCAGCAATGACGAAAATTATAGCAATAATGAGTAGTAACAACGGTACAATGCTATCGCTTTCGCCACGTCCCCAGAAGTATCCGTGCGAGCCCTTTAGCGAATAGCCCGTAGGCAAGAGTTTTTGGTATTTATCTATAATATCATCGTATACGCGGTCGCCGCCTTTGGTGCTGCCGATGTATTCATATTGCAAAACAAGCTGATACTCTTGATTGATTTTCTCTATGCTTTTAGGACTCGTTTGGCGCGTCAAATCACACAATTCTGAGAGTTTACAATGTCGGTTACCTATTTCTATCGGCATATTGCGCAACGACCACACATCGTAAGCTTTCGATTCGTTGGCAGCCACTTTTATAGCTTCGTATTGATTACCATTCCATATTCTGCCGCACATAATTCCCTTATTGAATGCAGGTTTTATGGCGTTGAAGAAATAGCGCGGCGATATGTCCTGCTCTGCCATCTTAGGCATTCGCAACTTGAAGACGAACTCTGAATAATCTTCTTTCCAATGCACTTGACGCGAATTACAAGCCACTTCACGAATACGCCTATGGCTCAAGAGGTCGTTGCTTATATCTTCTGCAATTTCTAGAAGTTGCTCATAATTATAGCCATAGAGCTTAATCATGTAACTACCGACCTGCTCTTTTACGTCGTTGCTGAAGCCGTAATCCTGCAAACCGTATATCGACCATGAACCGCCGCCAAGTTGCAAAGCCTTTTCGGTCAATTTGCTTTTTACTACGTATGGATAAGAGGTGTTGCGAGTGGCATCGGTGAAATGAATAGAAATATCGGCAGAGCGAGCACTGCTTATCGACGTCTCAATATGTTTCGTAACCATTCCATGCTGCATGAGAGGAACAAAGTGCAGCCGAAATGTTTCTAAATGATTATTTGCACTGCCGAGAACTCGGCTCGCGCCGTTACTTGCTGTAACAAAAGGCTCAGAATTTACGTATATTCATACATAACCTCCTTTCTATAGGTTGGTTTTGTAGTTGGCGTGTTCAACTTGCACGGAGAAGAAGTCAACTACATTTTCTATTTTATATTGTTATCACCTAACAGAGACGAACTCCACGAAGTGTAAACGTTTTAAGAAAAACGGTTATTTAGTTCTATATTGGTGGAATTTGTTGCTATATGTGGAATTATCCAATGTGAATTAGTGATTAATTTTTTCATACTCTCTTTGATTGTTAATAAATAGGATGTATTGTTAATAATGCAAATATATGTTTTTTTTACATTCTCCAAATTCTGGAGGAGAAAAATTGTAATGTATATTTTTCTAAATATCAAGCAGCTGCATGTGTATAAATGCAAAGAGAGATAAATGATAGTATAGACAATTGCGCAATGCCGATGTGGTTCATATGGCTACGTACGCATCACTTTTTGCACATGTTGAAGGTTGGCAATGGCGTCTTGATATGATTTGGTTCGATAATACTCGTTCGGTTAAGATGGTTAACTATTATTATTTAAGTTTGTTGTGTTACAAACATAATTAATTTATTACACTGCCAGAAACGAATATTTATTTTTGTAGATGAATATATCAGAACATACAACTCTATATATATCTTACTATAATACCTATTATTAGGTATTGCATACTTCGTTAGTTCACACTAATATTGTGCTCGAAAAATGAGTTGATGAATATAGAACGATACATATTTATATTTTTCTTGTCGTGTTTTGTGCAATTGGTTTATTCTCAGTCTGTATTATCGAAAAAAGTAACCGATGCAGACACTGGAGAACCTATAGTTGGAGCTGTTGTTTTTGATGCAGAAACAAGTAAAGCATTGACAGTAACAAATTCTGATGGCTATTTTTCTATACCTAAAACCGACTATTCTAAGATAAAGATAACATGTGTAGGTTATGCCCCATTGATAGCCTCAACCTCTCATGTGCTATATGTTATGCATGCCGAAGTGAGCGAAATAGGCGAAGTGGTAGTTACGGCACAAGAGTCGCACGAACCAACAAGTGCATCGGTTATTCAGCGACATGCAATGGAACATCTGCAACCATCAAGTTTTGCCGATTTGCTTGAACTGCTGCCTGGCAACATTAGTAAAGACCCACAACTCGACGCTCCCAATGTTATTCATATTCGTGAAATACCTGTTAGTAATGCCGATTATGCCACAACATCGCTCGGCACAAGTTTCGTAGTCGATGGCGCACCTATATCAACTAATGCCAACATACAGTACATAGCAGGAGCTTGGGAAACATCGGCAACAAGTAGGGATATTACCAATGCAGGTGTCGACATGCGAACCATATCAACCGACGATATAGAGAGTGTTGAGATAGTGCGTGGCATACCATCGGTTGAATATGGTGAGCTTACAAGCGGACTTGTAAAGATAGAACGTCGACGTGGTGGACGTGATTTTAGAGCTCGCCTGAAAGCTGATATGAACTCAAAATTGCTCTACATAGCTAAAGATGTGCAACTACCAGATAGCTCATCGACGCTTAATGTTAGTGCCGACTATCTTAACTCAAAAGCCGATCCGCGCAACAAATATGAAAACTATTCACGCTTAACTGTGTCGGGAAGGTGGAGCAAACAGACGAACATAGCAAACAACGAGTTAAAACTTGCTTTTAATGCCGATTATTCAGGTTCGTTCGATGCTGAAAAGGAAGACCCCGATGTGAATAACGGACTTGTTGATAAGTATAAGTCAGATTATAATCGGGTGGCTCTGATGTTTAAAGCCGACTTGAAACAACTTGACAATAGATGGTTTAAGGGGGCAAACTTGACATTGTCAGGTTCGTATCAGCACGACCTCATTACGCGCACTAAAACAGTGAGTTTGCAAACATTTACTGGTGCTGTGCAAAATACAACAGAAGGTGAGTACGATGAACTTATCTTGCCCTATATGTACGAAGCTACTCAAAAGGCTGATGGTAAGCCATTTAATATGTTTGTCAAAGGAAATATGCAGATGCAAATACCATTGAGCAGAGTTGCCAATCGGCTGCTGATAGGTGCAGAGTGGAATGTTGACAAAAATTATGGCGATGGTCAGCTGTTCGATACAACACGTCCTGTTTATCCATCAGCAAATTTGCGTATGCGTAGCTTATCGCTCAAACCAGCCATTCATATTTTGTCATTCTATGCCGAAGAAAAGCTAACGATGCCGCTTGGCAATAGCAAGATAGAATTTATAGGTGGGGTACGTACTTCGCAAATGCTTAATTTGCCATCGGGATATGCTCTCAGAGGCAAAATTAATATCGATCCACGTGTCAACATTGGAATTACGTTGCCGAGGTTCGTTGTTGCTAACCAAGCATCGTTTCTGACGTTTTCGGGCGGATTAGGTAAGCATACAAAAATGCCAACGATAGATCAACTATTCCCCGATCCTGTCTATATCGATTTGCAACAACTGAAATATTACAACGTCAACCCCGAGTATAGTAAGATAAACATACGTACATATATCATCGATGGCTATAATCCAACGCTCGAGGCAGCGCGCAATATAAAGAAAGAGTTATCTGTCGATTTGAACATTGGTGGTAATCGTTTGGCTGTTACCTATTTTAATGAAAATATGGAATCGGGTTTTCGCAGTCAGGTCGATTATGCTTCATACGAATATAAAAAGTACGACAATTCATCAATAGAGGCATCAACGCTTACCGCAGCTCCTGAACTTGCCAATTTGCCATACGAACTTACTAAGCAGTTTTATGCCTATTCGCACTATGTTAATGGTAGCCAGACAAAGAAACAAGGTGTTGAATATACACTCTCGTCGAAACGTTTCGATGCTGCACACACACGTCTGACAATAATAGGTGCATGGTTGCGCACAACATATCACAACTCACAACTTGTTATGGAACGTCCGAGTGTTGTGGTCGATAATGCACGTTTGCCCTATGTTGGTTTGTATCGCGACGATGATGGAGTTATCTATGAATCGGCAAATACTAATTTCATTGTCGATACTGACATTCCAACTCTGAAATTGGGCTTTTCGATAGCGGCACAATGTCAGTGGTACACATCTTCGCAGCGAATGCCATTGAGCAACATACCCGATGCTTATATGGACTTGGATTGTAATATTCATGAGTGGACAGAAGATTGTGCTACCGACATCTACTTAAAATGGTTGGTGCGCAACAATAGTGAAGCATTGTATAAGCGCTATAAAGTGCCATTGGCGTTATATACCAATATTAAAGTGACAAAGAAATTATTGTCAGACCGACTCAATATAGCTATGTTTTGTAATCGTATTTGGGATTATGCGCCAAGCTACGAGAGCAATAACATAACAGTGCGCCGACATACTGACCCATATTTTGGTCTTGAAATGAACTTTAAAATATGAAAACACTATATGCCATACTCATATTGCTAACTATGTTAATGTTGGGAGCTTGCCATGCCGAACACGACGACTACTGGGCACTCGACACTATCATAGTGGATGGCGGTGATACTATAAACATTGAAATGGTTAAAGCTACTGCTAAGTTTACCAATCTCAATAGCAGGCAAGTAACTAGCACTGCTAAGTTCGATGGAGCAGAGGTGCAAGTGAAGCTGTTGCGTGGCGCTTATCAGGTTAGCATCGAAGGGGTGATAACATACACCAATGCAACATCGCAAACATACATACGATCGTTTAGGGCAATGAGCGACTATGTAGAGTTGGCAGGTGACGATGAGAATACGGCTATTGTAAGTTTGATATTTTTGGATTAATAGATGAAAAAATTGTCAATATCGATATTGTTGATGCTTATTAGCCAAGTGTGTGTGCTGGGTGCAGTAGCCGATACACTCTATGTTGAGCAGCATGCACTATGGCGTAATGTGCAGAGCCTGGAGCTTAATAATCCGGCATTTATGCAGTATGCATGCAGCACTTCGAATAGTCAATTGTCGTTATCTGTTAGTAATGAAAACAAAAGTAGCGCCTTCCGACTCGAAGATGGAGTGGGGGCAACACAAGCCGAAATAGAGGCTCAGACCTATTTACATATTACCAATAATGCCACAGTTTGGGGAAAAGCTGCTTATGACAATGGTTTGTTGCGTAGTGTGAAGTGGAATAGTGTAGCCGACTATGATGTACTCTATCCTTGCATCTTGGCCGATAGTGTTGGTGGCGATACGCATATCGAGCGTTATATATTATCTGGCGGTTACACTATAGGGCGTAAATGGTGGCAGTGGGGAGCACATTTATGTTTTAGAGGTGAACAAGATTTTCGTATTATCGACCCTCGATTGCGCAGCATAGTGTCCGATTTGCAACTTAAGTTAGGTTCAGCACTTACGCTTGGTAAATATCGTTTGGGAGTAGGTTGTATGGGTAACATATATAGGCAGACTGCTGATGTCGATTTCTATGGTGAACAGACTACCACAACCGAGTATCAGATGACAGGTTTGGGCACGAGCTATGTGCGTTTTTCGAGTTCGCAACGCGACATATTTTTTGAGGGCTTAGGTGGCGAACTGCAACTTGATATGCAGCCCATTGGCAAATGTGGTTTGAGTGCTCATTTGCTGGCATCGCAGCACAAATATGATCGCATATCCGACGAGTATAATGCTATGCCACTTACCACGCTATATAGGTTGCACTATGCAGGTAGTGTTGGTTGGAAACATCGAGGTGAGCATAATATAGCCTTATTGGCTCATGTGCAATACTCAGAGCGTGCAAGCGACGAGCATATTGCTGGGTCGGCTTCGCAACAAGATTATCCAATACTTGTCACTCTTACTATGTACAAGCAGACAAATCTCGATACCTATTTAGAAGCTCTTTATGGCATGTCAGCGTGGCATGTGCTATGCAAAGTAGGATTGCGAACTAATAGTGAGAAGTACATTTATCCGAAGCGAGAAATGGACTACGGGCATCTATATGGAAGCCTAACAACTCAATGGCTTGGGCATATCGGAAAGCAAATCAATATCGATGCACGGCTTAGTGCTATGCACATGCACAATAATGATGCAAATATAAAAATGCCTTATGCTAATATGCAATCAACTATTGTTGACTATATCAATCATAACTACAAAATATTGAAAGCCAACTATACACAAATGCAAGCAAATCTCCGAACCGATTATGCTTTGCGCAATGTGCATGTCGGATTGTTTTCGCAAGTTGGGGTAGGCTATGTGCTCTGTTCTGAAGATAGGCACAATGTGAAAATTGATGTTAGTATTGGAATAACAATGTAACTTTATATATAAGATGAAAAAGAGTTTTCTATTTGGCGTAATGACGCTATTTATGGCTGCAATAGGTTTTTCTTCGTGCAGCGATGATGATAAAAACGTAACACCCGAAGAACTAGAAGATGTTATTGAGGAGGCTACTATTACTATTGATATACCCAATAACATTAGCGATGTTGAACTTTCGGATGTAACAATTCAACTCATTAATGTTGAAACACTCGATACTGTTACTGTATCAGGTACGTACACCATTGAAGACGATAAAATCATCTTCACCATAGCTAATCTTCCTGCAGGTAGCTACAATATTATGGTTAACGGACACATTTCGTACATCACCATAGGTGGAGTTGCAGCAGAGCAAGATTTTGAACTTACTCAAGAGAGTGCCGAACTTACTCAGACCGAATCGGCCACAAGCCTAACTATTTCTACATTCACAACCGAAGGCGGTTTTGTACTTTCAGAGATATTTTTGGCGGGTAGTGTCTCCACGAGTAATCAGTTCTATATGTACGATGCCTATTTCGTCATCACAAACAACTCTGATGTTACTCTCTTTGCCGATAGCATAGCAATTATGGAGTCAGCATATGTGAGTCAAGCTACAGGTAACCATGAGTGGGATCCCGATTTTCGTTCAGAGGCGTTTTCGGCTCAAGCCCTCTTTATGATTCCTGGTAGTGGAAAGTAATTGCCTGTCGAGCCTGGTAATTCAATAGTTATAGCCAACAATGCCATGAATCACACCACCATTAATGATGGTTCGCTCGACCTTACTAATGCCGATTTTGAGATATTTTACGATGCAAGCAGCAATCCGAATAATGGTGATACTGATTATGATGCATCAAACCTCGAGAATTGGTTTTGTAGCAGCAGTTCTATTTGGATACCAAGTGTGCAGATGAACAGAAGTTACGCCATAGCACGTATGCAGCAAAGCAAAGAAGACTTCCTTGCAGCACATAGCGTAGTGCCTACGTACATTGCTGCTACTGGTAAAGAAATGTATTCTAAAGAAGTACAAGTGCCTAATGAGTGGATTCTTGATGCTGTTAATTTAGGACAAGAAGACGATTACGATTGGAACGTAATATCAGAAAAACTTGATGCAGGTTTTGTTGTTGGCAGAGAAAATAAGTCAGATGTCGGACAAAGAGGCACTTCGGTTGTTCGCAAGAAGGATGCGAAAGGCAAGTATGTTGATACCAACAATTCAACAAACGATTTTCTCAATCGACAGATTCCATCGTTGAAGAAATAACCAAAAAAAATTAGACATGCGAACATTTTTCTTATTGTTCGTGGTTGTTGCGCTATTGCCATTGGTGGCAATGGCGCAATTGCCGCAAGACGAAGCTATACGCATAGGAAAACTCAAAAACGGATTGACGTACTACATTCGTCACAACGACAAAGATGCTGGTTTGGCCGATTTCTATATAGCACAACGAGTTGGCTCTATACTGGAAGAGCCACGCCAACGCGGTTTGGCACATTTCCTCGAGCACATGGCATTTAATGGTACTAAGCACTTCCCTAACAAAGGTAAGCAACTTGGTATTGTGCCATGGTGTGAAACCATTGGTGTTAAATTCGGAGCTAACCTCAATGCCTATACATCTGTTGATCAAACGGTGTATCATGTAGGCGATGTGCCAGTTAGTCGCGAAGGTATTGTTGATTCATGTTTGCTCATACTTAACGATTGGAGTCATTACATACTTCTTGAAGACCGAGAAATTGATAAGGAGCGTGGTGTTATTCATGAAGAGTGGCGCAACCGACGTTCAGGCATGGCATCGCAGAGACTCATTGAGAATGCTATGCTAACCATCTACAAGGGTACGAAATATGAAGATTGCTTGCCAATAGGTTCGATGGATATTGTCGACAACTTCCCATATAGCGATTTGCGCGATTATTATCATAAATGGTATCGTCCCGATTTACAGGGTATTATCATTGTGGGCGACATCGATGTTGATAAGATGGAAAAGAAGATAAAGAGACTATTTTCAAAGATACCTATGCCTCGTGATGCTGCCGAACGAATCTATTACCCTGTGACCGACAATGACAATATGATTGTGGCAATAGAGAAGGATAAGGAACAGCCTATTCCGCTTATTGACATTTACATGAAGCACGATATTACGCCCGATGCTCAAAAAAATACAGTTAACTATTTGCGTGAGTCGTATGTTGGTGCGCTTGTGGTAAGCATGCTCAATGCACGTTTGAGCGAGCAACGTCAGCAAGCTAATCCGCCATATATGAGCGCTTCATCGCGTAATGGTGCTTTCTTTGTGAGCAAAACAAAAGGTGCTTTCTCTGTTTCGGTGAGTTGCAAAACAGGTAATGTGTTGGGCGGATTAATGACAGCATTAGCCATAGTGGAGCAAGCTCGTCAGCATGGTTTTACGATAGGCGAATTGGAGCGTGCTAAGAAACTATCACTCACTGCTGCACAACGTCGATATGCAGAGCGTAATGAACGTCATAATAGTCATTATGTAAATAAATGTATTAACCATTTCTTACAAGGCGAGCCATTGTTGTCTGCTGAATTTGAACTCGAAGTAGCGCAAAAGCATGCCGATGAGGTTACACTTAGTGAAGTCAACGAAGCTGTACAGAATATGGTGACTAATAAAAATCAGGTGGTTACTCTCTATGCTCCTGATAAAGAAAATCAGATATTACCTACAGCCGATATGCTTGAGCAGGTTGTTCTCACCATGCAGAAACAGCGTTATGCACCTTATATTGATGATGTCTTGCCTACCGATTTGCTTGCTCAACAACCACAACCAGGTAGCATAGTGAGTGAGAAGGTTCATAAACATGGGTTCACTGAATTTGTACTTTCTAATGGCATGAAAGTCTATTTCAAACATACCACAAATACTGCCGATGGTGTACGCATTAGCATCAAAGGAGAGGGGGGTACGTCGCTCTATTCCGATGACGATATACCAAACTTTACGCTTGTAAATAGTGCTGTTACCGAGGGTGGTGTAGGCTCTTTCGATGCTGTTACTTTGCGCAAAATGCTTGCAGGCAAAGCCGTCAAAGTTAGTCCGATGGTTAGCTCAAATGAGCAGAGTGTGAATGCAGGTGGCTCGGTGAAGGATATTCGCACCATGTTTGAATTGATTTATCTATATTTCACTCAGCCTCGTCGCGATACCATAGCATTTGAGGGGTTGATGAATCGCACTCGTGCCTTCTTGATTAACCGCAATGCCTCTCCGAAGGTTATTTATAACGATTCGGTGCAGAACATTATGTATGGTAATCATAAGCGCATGCAGCCAATTACCAGCGAAGTGCTAAGTCAAGCGTCGTACGACCGCATTTTGTCAATCTATAAAGAGCGTTTTGCCGATGCATCAAATTTCAAAGCTGTAATTATTGGTAATGTTAGTGCCGATTCGTTGCGTTCATTCCTTTGTCAATATTTGGCTTCGTTGCCATCTACTTACAAAGGCGAAACAACCAATTATGCCAATATTCCTCAGTTGGTAACAACATCATCAGTACATAGGTTTGTGCGAGAACAAGCAACACCCATAGCTCATGTTGGACATTATATCTCTGCCGATATTCCATTTTCGGCACAAGCCGACCTAGAGCTCGATTTCCTTACACGTGTACTTCAAATAGCCTATACCGATTCGGTGCGCGAAGAAAAGGGTGGCACTTATGGAGTGAGCGTTGGTTTTAATCTCAACAAAGATGTTCATCCGTCGGCAATGGTGGCTATCAACTACAAGTGTGACCCTTTGCGATATACCGAACTCAACGAAGTTGTTTGCCGGCAATTGGAACTTATTGCTCAAAATGGACCTGCACAATCGAGCATTGATAAGGTGAAGCAATTTTTACTAAAGCAATATACTCAATTGCAGAAAGAAGATGACTATTGGAACTATGTAATGTGGCACGAACTTGATGACGAAACCGACTTTGATAACAATTACGATCAGATGGTTCAAAACATGACTGCAGAGCAGGTGCAACGTATGGCACAGAACATTGTAAATGCCAAGCAGCATGTCGAAGTTACCATGCTTTCAGAGTAGTTGTCCACCTATCGAATACAATTTTCCACCTTATGCAGAGATACCGCTATTTAGTGGTATCTCTTTTCTTTTTTGTCATCAATAACCTCTATCTATCGCCTCAGTTTTATTTTTGTTTATTAACAAATAAATACATTTTTCTCCAACTAGTAACATTTTTTATCCACCTCTATCCATCTATATCTTTGTTCCTTTGTGTCGTTAAAAAGTAAGAACTCTAAAAATTATAAAACTCATATCTACGAACCAGACACTATCCGATTTAATAAAATGAAAACATAGTTGCACCAATCGGTAACGATGTGTTGCAATACTAAAAAATAAGAATTAGCAAATCTATCAATTTAATTTAAACACTCTATGAGATCAAGAAAACTGATGCTTGGCACTTTGTGCAGTTTGTTGGCTGTGGCTCCGA
>JBGUYH010000084.1:0-2485 GCA_045118595.1 Bacteroidales bacterium
AAATGATGTTTACCTTCAGCAAGCGATTGGCTTAATGTGAGTACCGAATCGGTTTCAGAAACCTCAACTTTGTATGGTTCTTGGTTATCAAGTTCAACCATGAAAAAACCAGAATTAGGTTTTACACATACCGCTACCGATGTACCAGTAAACTGTGCATCAATACTCACTCCTGGATATGTAAAACGGATTTCATTGTCAATAGCTCTACTAATACGCCCCACGTATGTTATTCCTTCGTTATCAACAGGCACAAATTGCTGTTCATTGGGCGTTGTACATGCTACTACACATAGTAGCGATGCTGTAAAAATTGTTACTTTCATTTTTTATGCGTTTGCGTTATTGTGTTTCAATTAGCAAACAAAGGTATCAAAAAAAATGGTTACCACTCAACATATTTTTGCATCAACAATCGACCAAATGCGCTACACTTGACATATATGTTCACCTATTTCGGCATCAAGTTTTTACTTTTTCGTACATTCGCATTTAAATTGGATAAGAAAAAACAAAAATATGATATACAATATATTCCTTGTTGTTTCGTGTATTTTACAAGTCATTGCGGCCATCATTGCGGTTGGTCTCAATCGCATTACAAAATTTAGTTTCTCATGGGTGCTTATTTCGGCTGGTATAGTAGCACTCACAGCTCGCAATGTTATCAACATCGTAGGATTATTTGTTCCTGGATTTGGGTTCCGTTTTATCGAACCAAACTCATGGGGTGGCATATTTGTATCGCTATGCTTTGCTATTGGTGTCTTTTTTATTCGCAAACTATTCAGACAATTGCGCATAGCCGAGAATAATCAACGAGCATTTGAAAAATTACTACTAAAGACAGTTGTACAAGTTGAAGAGAACGAACGCAAACGATTTGCTAGCGAGCTTCACGATGGACTTGGACCTATCTTGTCTTCAATAAAAATGGGATTCTCTGCCATATCTACCGACATACACGATGCCGACATACGTAGTAATCTCGAACAAGCCATATCTGAAGCCATTGTAACAGTGCGCGAAGTATCTAATAACCTAAGCCCGCATATACTCAACAATTTTGGCATAGACAAAGCGGTTCGCAACTTCATTACAAAAATTACATTACCACCCAATTTCAATATAAAATTCGACATCACCATTGGTGACAATCGTTATTCAAGTACAAAAGAGATTGTCATTTACCGCGTTTTTTGCGAACTATTCAACAACACACTACGACATGCCGAAGCTACAAATGTTGAATTTTCAATAAAAGAAGATAATGGTATGATAAATCTTAACTATTTCGACGATGGTATAGGTTTCGACCCTGACAATCTTCCCAATACACTAAAAGGTGGCAACGGATATTACAACATCATATCACGTGTCTCATCGCTCAAAGGTACTTCATACTTTTGCAAAGAAGACAATGGAATGCGAGTTGAAATAAAAATACCTATCAACGAGCAAGAATTGAAAATTGAAAGTTAAAAATATAACGATAAAAAAGTAATAACATACAACTCAACAAAAATATGATTAACAATAAAATTTGGATTATCGACGACCATCAACTCTTCAGAGCAGGTTTTCGCACATTGCTATCCAAGTTACCCAACATAAGTGTCACATTTGAAGGGTCAGATGGCTCTGAATTTCTTAGCCAATTAGAAAACGACAAACCAGATCTCGTTTTTCTCGACATTTCCATGCCCAACATCGATGGAATAAAGGCAACACAAATGGCCATAACTCGCGACCCAGAACTTCGCATCGTCATACTATCTATGTTTGGCGAACACGAATACTACACTCGTTTGGTCGACTATGGAGTGCGAGGTTTTTTGCTAAAAAGTTGTGACTTCAAAGAAGTTGAAAAAGCTATTGATGCCGTATTATCTGGCGACCTATATTTTTCACAAGAGTTGCTCGATCAAATGTCGCACAAAGACACTACACAAACACGGAACTCAAACGATGAACTATCGGAACGTGAACTCGATGTACTCACACTTGTTTGCAGCGGTGCTTCGAGCCAAGAGATTGCCGACAAGTTATTTATAAGCAGACGTACAGTTGAAAAGCACCGAGCAAGCATTATGATGAAAACAGGATGCGCCAATACAGCATCATTAGTTGTTTATGCTGTTAAAAATGAATTATACAAAGTATAATATAGAAAAAAGACAATCTCACGCCACATATACAATTGACGTGAGATTGTAGGATTTCTTTTCTCTCTGTTTACACCACCCAACTACGTTATAGTTTCGTGTAATGATGGAGGAACTGCCTAACATTAGGCTTTGTGGGCATCGCGGCGAGTGAATTCAACCTTTTGTGGGTCAATGATTTTACCTATGCATGCAAAATCGTAGATATTATTGTCACTCTTAACGGCAGGCTTATTATTTTTGGCCATGCCAGTTGGTGCAAAGAACGACTGCTCTCCTACACCTTTGCTGCTGTAAATTTCTTCCATATTCATTGAGTT
>JBGUYH010000085.1:0-5403 GCA_045118595.1 Bacteroidales bacterium
ATATTATACCATCAGATGGAAGTAGAAATGTTATGACAGATGACAATATTGCTGTTATGGTCAGGCACACCTTCAATAACTTGGGCAACCCAATAAATTGAAGTCCTATTGCAATGATAACACAATATAAAATAGATAAATAGCCAACAATGCTCACATCGAAAACCATACCATGAATCAATGCCGAAGCGAGTTCACTAAGTGGTACATCAATAGCTTTACTGCTATTTATAGCTATAAAAAGAAGACGTTGCAACAAAAAAGTCAGCAACCAAAAAATGCAGTGCATAACTAAGAAATGCACAGCACCCAATACATTTAAAAATACTTGCTTCATTCTTTTTCTAAAAAAACATGCAAAGATACTATTTTATATGATATTGCTTTTTTAATAAAGCGATTCGACTATTGCACCAACATTGGGATAGTTGAATATGAATCCCATTTTTTCAAGTCGCTTAGGTTCTACTTTGCAATTTTGTTCGAGCAAAGCTACTGCACGGCCTGTCATTAAGCGCACAAAAAAGTTAAGAAAAGGCAAGTGCCAGCCTCTGTCATGCACCGAAAATGCCTCAGATAATTCGCGTAATGAAGCCATTTCTGGTATTGTCAGATTAAATATACCATCGGCATTATTATCATTCAAGAATAATTCACCTGCTCTAACAGCATCATCAATGTGGACCATTGGCATACACTGATAACCATCGCCAACATAACCACTAATTTTATGCCGAAACAGTTTTTTGAGTAACAAAAATAGTCCTCCGACTTTACTCATTATATATCCACATCTAACCAATACTAAACGCACTTCAGGATGCCGCCTCCGAAGTTTCATTATTTCTTTCGTCTCCATTTGTGCAACCTCTGAGGTGAATGTATTGCCATATTGTGATGAAAAATCGTCGTGAACCTCATATGGGTCATAAATCATGGCATTCGATAGTTGCAAAACAACTTGTGGTTTATAGACGCAATATCTGAACGACTCTATCACAGCTCGTATGGATAACATCCGACTGCAATATATGTCGTGAATGTACCGATCTGACCATTTCGCTACAAAATCGGCTCCTGCTGTATTGCATACAGCCCAACATCCATCTATGATTTTAGCAAGGAGTGGTGCTGGAGTTCGGTTTAAATCATCGGCCGAAAGCATCACAACTTCGTATCCTTTTTTCTTCAGATACGCAGCAAATGCATTGCCTAGCAATGTTCCCTTTCCGCAAACTACTACCTTGCCTGCCATATATCAATTCTATATCTTTTCTAAATGTTCACCAAGTTCCATACCTGAACCTATACGAATGAATGCTCCTCGGTCGAACATTGTAATATGTCCTGTTTCTTCCGACACTACAATAGCCACAGCATCGCTCACTTCAGTGATTCCCAGCGCTGAACGATGTCGCAAACCAAAATGTTTCGGTATGTCCATATTTTGCGATACTGGCAATATGCACGCAGCAGCCAATATCTTATGCTTATCAACTATCATCGCACCATCGTGCAATGGAGTATTTTTAAAAAATACGGTTTCGATAAGTTGCTGCGAGAACTCTGCATTAAGTTCGTCACCTGTAGCTATAAAGTCTTTCAATCCAACACTTCGACTAATAACTATGAGTGCTCCTGTTTTTGTTTTCGACATATTCTCGCATGACTTTACTATGCTTGAGATAAAGGCCTTATCATGTTCTTCTAATTCCAATGCGTTATCAATTCCATAACGACGTATTACATCGTATTTTGTGGCTATCATAACGAGAAAACGTCTTACTTCTTGCTGGAATATTATAATTATAGCCAATAATCCAATGCTAATAAAGCTATCCATTATGCCTGATAACATCGACATTTTCAGTGCACGCACTATAAACCACAAAAGCAAAAAGCCTATTATAGAAACTACTATAGAAAGGGCTACAGTGCCTTTCATAAGCTTGTAAACCAAGTTCATGATATAGGCACATAGTACAATGTCAATAATATCAACAAGTCGTATGTCGAAAAGAGAGAACATATTACATTAAATACCAGAATAGTGTTTCCACAAAGTTACACATTCCACTGCTTCCTTAACATCATGAACTCGCAGAATATGTGCTCCATTTATTAAAGCTAACATATTTAATGCTGTTGTTCCATTCAAGCTATGCTCTGCATCAGTTCCTAGTACTTTGTATATCATCGACTTTCGCGATAATCCAGCAAGAATCGGCAAGTTAAACACCTCAAAATCCGACATTTGACGTAAAAGTTGGTAATTGTGTTCTATGGTTTTGCCAAATCCCCAACCAGGATCTATTATAACATCAGCCACTCCTGCACTTCTGAGTTCAGAGAGTCGACGACTTAAATATGCTATTACTTCAGCTGTTACATCAGTGTAGATTGGTGCTTGCTGCATATCACGTGGTGTACCTTTCATATGCATCAATATATATGGCACATGCAATTTTGCCACTGTACTAAACATATCTGAATCAAGTTCACCACCAGATATATCATTAATTATAGCTGCTCCTCCTTGCTCAACACTTTTCTGAGCTACCGAAGCTCTAAATGTATCAACAGAAACGATTGTACTTGGATAATATTTCTGTATCACTTCTAATCCTTGCGATACTCTACGCCACTCTTCATCAGCTTGCACATCATCAGCACCTGGACGCGATGAATATCCACCTATATCCACAATGTCTGCACCTTCACTAAGTATCTGATCTACACGGCGTCGGATTGCATCTAAACTACCATTATGTCGACCTCCATCAAAAAATGAATCTGGAGTAACATTAAGTATTCCCATCACTTTCGGACAATCGAATGGGAATAGTTTGCCATTAATATTAATACTCAGATTTTTTATCATCTTTAAAAAATGTAAAATTCACTTTACCATAACTACGAGTTTGCACAAAATTTGGATGCGTATTGTATTTACCTGCACCAGAATGTTCGAGTATGAACATTCCACCTTCTTTTAGCAAATGACGTTCGATAATTATATTTGGCAGCTCTGATGCTCGTTCGAGGTCGAATGGTGGATCAGCAAAGATTAGGTCGTATTTTTCACTTGTACTTTGTACAAATTTGAAGGCATCAGCTTTTATCGAATGCGCATACTGCTTAATACCAAACTCAGCTATTGTTTGAGCAATAAAACGCTGATGCTTAAAGTTCATCTCTACACTTGTTACATCTAGGCATCCACGCGATACCATCTCATATGTTATACTACCCGTACCAGAAAATAAATCGAGTGCTTTTACCGATTCAAAATCGATAATATTAGCCAACACGTTGAACAAATTTTCTTTTGCAAAATCTGTAGTCGGACGTGCCGAAAAACTCTCTGGAGGCGAAAAACGTCGTCCTCTCAAATCACCACTCACTACACGCATATATTCAGATTTAAAAGGTTTGTATACTTATGCGACGGCTCTGGCATTTTTACTTCATAACTAAAATATTCTGGCAATTTAGCCATCACTACATTATGAGCAAATCGTTTTACCAATTCGGCACAATTATCGCTGGTATCTATATCGCCGCTTAAAACTATCTTGGTTGAATTATTATTTAAACCCATCTGTTCAAGTGTATACATTATAATGTATACCAAGTCGTTAACTTCTCTGTATTTGTATTTATTACACAATTTGAGTTTATCTTGCTCAACCACAACAAGCGTAACACCATCAGCACTAAACGAGGCGTGCATTACTGCTTTTTTTCGTTCATTATCACGTTTTAGCAGTGCAGCTTGCATAATTGGTTCGGTATGATGCAAAACTCTAACATCGGCATATTGAGTTTGCAAAAAATAGTACAAAAAATTTGGTACTGCAAATACCAATACTCCACCAACTACATCGAGTTCATTGGCCAATACCTTGTCATCTTTCGATATTCGACAACCAATAAAACGCAATACATCAGATGCTCGCTCACTGTCAAACAATGCTTTAGGAACCATTGAAAAGGAACGACTCTCAATGCTTACTATAACTGTTTTGTAGTTATTCTTGAATATATCTTCTTTCAGCATCAACTCCTCATGACGCGAAAATTGTTCGTCAATCGAATCAAAATCATAATTGCCAATAGCAACCACTGCGTTATTCACAGGGTCGAGCACTGAAAAAGAAAGTCCATCCAGACGCATCTGAATGGACATATAGTATGTATCGGACAATTGCTTCTTATAAGAAGAGCTAACCGCCACTAAATCGTTCTTCATCTATACACACTTTGTGTCTGCGAGGTTTATATTACTCCCAGTTACCAGCGTTGTTATTAGCCTCATCAAGAGCACCAACCTTAAGACCTGGGAATCGACCGAGTTGACGTGCTTCGTCATCAAGGTTAATACGCTCTTGGTTATCAAGACCTTTGAGGTATACACGATTTTCAACAGCTGCTTCGAATACAGGAATTATAAGACCTGAACTTGAAGTAAGTGATGTAGCACCAAGTGTAAATTGTGCATTATCAGGCGAGAATGGAACGAAACGCAACGAATCAGGATCCAAACCTTTGCAAATAGAGTCTTTAACCGATACAAGAATGGTATCGCGCTTGATAATACCAAGTTTCAAAGCCTCTTTTTCTGTCATACCTGCATTAAGCATCGAGTCAGTAAGGCTACCTTCGTTCTTTGTTATCTTAAAATTACCCTCTTTTACAAAAGCAATAAGAGTATCGAAGCTACCTGTATATTTTTCATGTATTCCCTTATATGCAACTTGAGCATCACGTATCATCTTCAAACGCTCAACTACTGCTGCTGCACGCTTATCTTTTTGTTCTTGAAATTGGATTGGCTGGTTGATGCTATCGTAAATAAGGTAACCAAGCCATACGATAACCGCAACTAATAGAATTTGGAATGCCGTTTTCATTTTTTATTGCTTTTATTTTTACTTTTAACTTATAATTTTGCAGTTATAAATCACAATATTCTGAGCTTATGCTCGTTTTGTGATTTTATGCGACAAATTTATAAAAAAAATAAACGCCCGAACGCATTACTATTATTTTTATTACAAAAAAACAAAAAAGTAATACTTCGGTTCATTCATTTATAGTCAACAATGAGCATTCTTACACCCGATATAGCAGCACAACTTATAATTGAACACATGCCATTTGATCCCACACCATCGCAAGCAAATGCTATTGATGTGCTGGGACAATTCCTCACCTCAACCGAATACCAACCAACAACAATAATCAACGGATTTGCAGGAACAGGAAAAACATCGCTTATGAAAGCGTTTTGCGATGCCGCAAATGACTTACACTTCAATCTATGTCTAATGGCACCAACTGGACGTGCAGCCAAAGTTTTGTCAAACATAACATCACGACCAGCACACACCATACATAAAA
>JBGUYH010000086.1:0-8415 GCA_045118595.1 Bacteroidales bacterium
TATGCAGGTGTTAGTTTGTAGCCCATTTGATTGAGCCAAACGGCAGCACCTATGTTGTAAAGTACTTTTATGCTGCGAGCAAAAACGTGAAAGGCTAACTGACTTTGTGGTTCTATTTGTTCGTGGCGAATGGCGTTATAGGCCGTTTCAGCACATTGCCGTACTACCTCTTCGGCTTTTTGATAGTCGGTGTTTGTTAGTCCTAATATTTCACCGCGTACTACTTCGTCAATGTAGTCGAAGCCACGTTGGTCGCGCACAAGTGTGTATAGGTTGTCGATGGTGTTGTAGTGTGTCCAATCTTCGTCCCAAAATTTGGCAACAGCCATGCCTATGTACATGGCCCATCCTAAGGCTACAGTGGGGTATTGTGCTATCTCCTTCACTGCATCTGCTACATAGTGTGGTGCTATGTTGTGCCATTTGTCGCTAATGTCGGGTGTTTGTAGCAATTCGCCTTCTAAGTAACCTCCATCGGTGCAGAGTCTAATAAGGTTTTGCGTTAGGTTAGCTTCGTATTGTGTTAGAAACTCGGATTGTTCCATAATTTATTGTAATGTTTCTATTCTTCTTTTCTAATTCAAAAGGCTCGCCACAATGTTTTTTGCAGCGAGCCTTTTCTTTATGTGTGTCTATCTAAATAAGGCTTAGAATTGTTTGAAGAAGTCGTTGCCCTTATCATCAACGAGGATGAATGCAGGGAAGTTCTCTACGCGAATCTTCCAAATAGCCTCCATGCCAAGTTCGGGGTACTTAACGCACTCTATCGACTTGATATTTTCGCTTGATAGGTATGCAGCAGGACCACCAATAGAACCGAGATAGAATCCGCCATGTTTCTTGCAAGCATCGGTAACCACTTGTGTGCGGTTGCCTTTGGCTATCATTACGAGTGAACCACCATGGTCTTGGAATTCATCGGTGTATGGATCCATACGATTGGCTGTGGTTGGACCCATTGAACCGCAAGGCATACCCTTTGGTGTTTTTGCCGGACCAGCGTATAGCACAGGGTGATCTTTGAACTCTTGCAACATACCTTCGCCAGCATCGAGTGCAGCTTTGATTTTAGCATGAGCAATGTCGCGTGCCACAATGATGGTACCGTTGAGCAATACACGTGTTGAAACTGGGTATTTCGAAAGTTCTTTGCAAACGTCGGCTATAGGTTGATCGAGGTTGATGCTAACTGCATCGCCTTCACCTGCTTTGCGCAGTGCTTCAGGAATGAGTTCGTATGGTTTGTCGTCCATTTTCTCAATCCATACACCATCTTTGGTAATCTTGGCTTTTATGTTACGGTCGGCAGAGCAGCTAACACCAAGACCAATTGGACAAGAAGCACCATGACGAGGCAGACGAACTACGCGTACATCATGAGCGAATGCTGTACCACCAAACTGAGCTCCAAAGCCTATCTTCTTAGTCTCTTCGAGAAGTTGCTTCTCTAGTTCAACATCGCGGAATGCGCGACCTGTTTCGTCGCCTGTGGTAGGAAGGCTATCGTAATATTTTGTCGATGCAAGTTTTACGGTCAAGAGGTTTTTCTCGGCTGATGTGCCACCAATAACAAATGCGATGTGGTATGGAGGACAAGCAGCAGTGCCGAGGCTCTTCATCTTCTCAACGAGGAAAGGAATGAGTGTACCTGGATTTTGGATGCGTGCCTTTGTCTCTTGATACAGATATGTCTTATTTGCCGAACCGCCACCTTTTACTACGCATAGGAATTTGTATTCCATGCCTTCGGTAGCTTCTATGTCGATTTGTGCAGGGAGGTTGCAACGTGTGTTGACCTCGTTGTACATATCGAGTGGAGCGTTTTGTGAGTAACGAAGATTGTCTTCGGTATAGGTGTTATAAACGCCTTTAGCAAGTGCCTCTTCATCGCAGAAACCAGTCCATACCTGCTGACCTTTTTCACCATGGATAATGGCAGTACCAGTGTCTTGACAGAATGGCAACTGACCTTTGCAAGCTACTTCAGCATTGCGTAGCATGGTAAGTGCTACGTATTTATCGTTGTCGCTGGCTTTAGGGTCAGAGAGAATAGCCGCCACTTTTTCGTTGTGTTCACGACGAAGCATAAAGTTTACATCGTGAAAGGCTTGTGTTGTGAGTAACTCGAGAGCTTCGGGGGCAACTTTGAGTATTGGCTGTCCTTCGAAACTACTTACCGAAACGCCGTCTTTTGATATGAGACGATACTCGGTAGTGTCTTCACCCAATTGGAACATTGGGGCGTATTTAAATTCTGCCATAAGAAAATATCTTGGTTTTGTGTTTTTGTGGCAAAGATAGGTATTTAATTATGAATTACGAGTGACGAATTAAGAATTAAAAAATCTCAACCATTCAGAATTTTGTTCTGAAAGGCTGAGATTTTTCTTTTTAGCAAAAATTATTTGTTGCTTATTCTGTTTCGGTAAAACTATCTGGTAGCATAATAACTGTTGCGCAGTTATTATCGCGTAGCATTACATTGTTGACAAAATCTTGTATGTCTTTAGAAGTTATGCTCTTAAGATAATCTTCGTAGCCGTTTTGGGTATCGAAGCCCCAGAATGTTTTGTCGATGATGATGCTTTGCCAATAGTTGTTTTTACGTTGAATGTCGGCGTAGTTTTTTAGCTCAAATTTACGTACGTTATCAAGCTCTTCATCGGTGACGCCATTGCGTGCTATGTCATCTATCGATTCGTGGATGAGGAGTGTGAGTGAGTCGCTCTTGGCTGGTTTGAATGGCGATACAATTTGTAATATGTATGAGTCATCGCGCGAGCTGCTTACACTACCAGAAACTGACACTGTGTATGATATACCAGCCTCTTCACGTATGGTTTTTGTGTAACGCATGTCGAGAATGCTAGCGAGGAAGTTAACAACGATGTCGTTCTTTACAGTGTATGTGGTATTGCCGTTCCATATCTGTATGGCATAGGCTTGTGGTGTCTCCATCTTTCTGGTGAATCGGTTCTCGATTACTCCGCGGCTGAACTTGAGGTCTGATGTTTTATACTCTTCTCGTTTTTTTGCTTTAGGCAGTGCGGCTAAGTATTGTTCGGCATAGAGACGAAGTGAATCGGGGTTGAAAGCTCCTGTGAAATAGAAGTCGAAATCGCCAGCATTGAGTATTCTGTTGGTGTATATCTTCTTGTATGTGTCGTATGATATTTTGTCAATATCTGCTTTCTTGAGGCTCATTGCAGTAGGGTTGTTGTTATACATTACTGCACGGGCTGAATCGAGGAAGGCACGTACTGGGTCTTTGTCGGCATTGTCGAGCGATGTGCGATAGTCGTTGATGACGCTGTTGTATCCATCCACATCGTTGGTTAGGCCAGTGAATGCTAGATAGGTCATCTCAATTAATGTGCGCAAATCTTTCGGAGTAGCTTTACCATCAACAATTTCATGTTTTTGGCTTAGTGTGCAGTGCAGCGATACTTGTTTACCAGCCAATGCTTTACCAAGTTCGATGCCGCTAAATGTGCCTAATCCAGTAGCAGTGGCTATGTCGTTAAGGGTTTTAGCTGTTATTACATCAGCTTTGTCGATGCGTGAGAAACCACCCATACTAATAGCACTCATTAACACTTCTGAGTTATCAAAGTCGGTTTGCTTGTAGTATACTTTGATTCCGTTTGAGAGTGTCAGTAGGGTATAGCCAAAGTCGGCAGCTTTTTCGCTCTTCACTTTGCCGCGTTTAGGCAAGTTGGCAATGAGTGGCTCGTCTTTTACGTTGTCTACGTAAGCTGTTAGTTCGGCATTGCGAGCATTAGTTACTGCGTTTCTTAGTTGTTCAATGGTTGGTAGTTTGATGTCCTCTTTGTCAGGATAAGCACCAAGTAAAACGAAGTTTGTGTCGACCGAAGTGGTGTTTTCGGTTAGTATTTGACATAAAGTAGCATCAGGTATATTCTTCTCTAACATCTGGTAAAGTTGGTGTTCAATCTCTAAGCCAGGTGTAGCCGAGCCATCGAGGAAGTGGCGCACATATTTGTTGACGAAGTATTCGTTTTTCTGCTTGTCGCGGTTTTCGTAACGCTTGTCGATGGCGCTCATTATCTCTTGTTTTGCTCGATATAATTCTGTGCCAGTTATACCAAATCGGCGAGCTCGTTCAAGTTCTTTCATTACAGTCTCTACAGCAGCTACGTCTTGATTAGGCTTAGGTATTATGACCAATCCGAGTTCATCTTTAGTTTTTGAGATGAGGAAATTATCGAAGCTAATGATAGCATAGATAAATGGACAATCGGGCTGATGAGTCATCTCGTTGAGTCGTGTGTTGAACGCTGTTTCGATAACTCCAGCACAATAGTCTTGAACTACGTTTAGCATTGTCTGGCGTTGTTCGAATGTGAGTGGGTCGGTTTTGAACGAGATGATAATTTGAGTCTGACGCATCTCAGGGTCTTTGTCGATGACGTAAATAGGCTCATTGGTGTTTGGCACTGGATATTGCTCGTATTGGGCTGCATCTTGTGGCATTTCGATGCTTGAGAATGTTTTGATAATACGGTTCTCAATATCGTCGACATCGATGTCACCAACTACGATTATAGCTTGCAAATCGGGGCGATACCATTTTTCGTAATATGCTCGTAGTTCTTCTGGTTTGAAGTTATCTACAACACTCATTAAACCAATTGGCATACGTTTGCCATATTTTGAATTTGGGTATATTGTTTCGAGGTTGCGATTTAGTATGCGCATGAAACCAGATGTGCGCATACGCCACTCTTCGTGTATGACGCCACGTTCTTTGTCAATTTCGGCAGGTTCGAGTAGTAATCCGTCGCTCCAATCGCGCAATATGAGTAGGCATGAGTCGATATTGGTTGATACGGTAGTTGGTACATCGTTGATGTTGTATACTGTTTCATCTGTCGAGGTGTAGGCATTGAGGTTCTGACCAAATTTTACGCCTATCGATTCGCAATAGCCTACAATGTGGTTGCCTGGAAAGTGTGTAGTACCATTGAAACACATGTGTTCCAAGAAGTGTGCTAATCCGCGTTGGTTTTCATCTTCTTGTATAGAGCCTACTTTTTGTGCTATGTAGAAGTTAGCTCGTTCACGTGGTTCTTCGTTGTGTCTGATGTAGTATGTCAGTCCGTTGGGTAGTTTTCCATAGCGCACATCGTTGTCGAGTGGCAGCGGTTGCATTTGTGGTTGTGCCAATGCCATAAGTGGCATTACTCCAACGATGGTGAGTAACGTTTTTTTCAAGGTATTCATATTTATAGTATTTAGAATAAATAACATATTTAATTTTCAGGGGCAAAAAGAGGGTCCCATGCTGGTAGCTTGATTGGTTTTTGCTTGAGCACATCGAGTACCTTTTGTGTTGCATATTTTTTATCAACAACGAGGCGGAACATATATTCGTCGAACCATTTATCTGTCATAATTAAGTGACCTTTGTAACCAGAATTGGCTCCCCATGAGTTTTCAACCATCCATTTTGTTGTGTTACCGTTAGCATCGATGTCGACGGCCATAAGTGTCATTGCATGGCTCGATGCAGATTCGAATGTGCGTACTCTATCGGCTTTGTTCATGCCAAATTCGATGCCAAAGAGCGATTCGTAGTCGTAGTTGTCTGTTGATAAAATACCAGTTTTGCTATTGTAGCATTTGCCTACATCGCATGAAAAATATAGCATTGTGCTGTCTTTTATCGATGCTATAGCCATTTGCTTTATGTCGCTCATCGGAAGATTGATATATGTCCAGTTTTCACCATCGTAAGCATGGCGATCGAGGTCGATGGTGTATAGTTTGTAGTATTCGCGTGTTGGGTCGTTCATTAGCATTATATAGCTATTTTTGAGGTCGATACCAACCATTTCATTGTAGAATTCGATAGGGGTGTAGTGCTTCGTCTCTTGTGGTTCGCCTTTGGCATTGGTGCGTGTCCAATCAAACTCGGTTGGTGGTTCACCAAGGCATATTGCTAATATGTGATATACAGTTTTGAGCATTTCAACTTTGCGTTTCTCAAGTGTTGCTTTTTTCTCGCCTTTGGCTTGAGCATTGCGTAGTTCGAGTCCCCATTCGCGTAATTTGCTCTGTAATATCGAGCTCATTTTCGATGTGTTGTTAGCGTTGAAGCTTTCGGTCATTACTTCGGCAGGTACCAAGCCGTATTTGCTAACAATGTCTTGAATGCCAGTGAATTGTCCGCCATCAGATAGTGGGTTTTTGAAAAGCCATTCCACCGTTTTATCGTCCATAGGTTTTGCAGCATTGTCGATGGTGGCTTGCAAAAATAGGTTTGCCTTTTCTAGTTGGTCGTAGAAGAAGCAGTAGCTCTGTGAGAATTGGAACGAGCCGAGGTCATATTTTGCAATGGCTTTAGCTCGCATTACGTTAAGACCTGTAAATAACCAACAACGACCAGAACTCTCTTGGTTGGTTATTCCGTTTGACTTTACTTCATTGCTAAAGTATGTGTCGTTGTTGACCTGATTGTTGGCAGTTAGAGCTAAACTGTTGATACTGTTGGCAGCCAATGCGTTGCGTAAGGCACGGTCGGTTTGTGAAGGGGTGTTTGCTTTGCGTATTTCAGCAAGTGTCTCGGTTGAGATGCCGCCAATGTTTTGTGCTACTACATTTAGAGTTGTAGCCATAGCGACAAGACAGATAGTTCGTTTCATGTCTGTTTTGAGATATTTGTTATTTTTTTTCGCACAAAAATAGAAAATAAATAGAAACAACACGCTTTAAATAACAAAAGTAGAGACTTATAACGTCTCTACTTTGATGTTATGAGTTGTAAATAGGGAATGAATAACTCTCTATGTTTAATTCATTTTGTTTTTCCACAATGCGGTCATATCTTCAAGGGTTTTCCCTTTTGTTTCTGGCACAAGTTTCCAAACGAAGAGTGCAGCCAATAGGCATATGACGCCATAGAGTCCGTAGGTAAACCAGTGTCCGAAGTCATCGCCCGGAGTGATGTGCATGTTGAACATAGGCACAAATGTAGAGCTGACAATAAAGTTGAAAATCCATTGGAATGCCACTGCAATGGCTACAGCCGCACCGCGTATGGTGTTAGGGAATATTTCGGCAATGAGTACCCAGCATATAGGTCCCCAACTAAACATAAACGAAGCAGAGTATATCATAATGCTTGCCATGCAGATGAGACTCATGTTAGGGTTGCCAAATGTGGCAGCTACACCCATAGCTCCGATAGCCATACCTATCGAACCACTGATGAGTAGTGGTTTACGACCCAATTTTTCAACAGTGAAGACGGCTACGAGTGTGAATAGTATGTTGACTATGCCAGTGAATACAGTTACTACCATTGGGTTGTCCATACCCATATCGCCATAGATGCGCGGTGCATAGTAAAGCACTGCGTTAATGCCTACTGCTTGTTGGAATACACTGAGCATAATACCAACAAAGATTACCAACCATCCGTAGGTGAATAGTTTTTCGGTCTTTTCATGTGCTGTAGCTTTGATGTCGGATAATATTTCAGATGCTTTTTCGCAGCCATTTATGCGCGACAATACATTAAGTGCTTCGTTATCTCGACCGCTCATTGCTAAGTAGCGAGGTGTCTCTGGTACAAGTAACACAAGTAGTGCAAAGAGTCCGGCAGGAACAGCTTCGCTTACAAACATTAATCGCCAGCCACGTGTTATGCTCCAATTGCCATCGCCTTCAAGTAATGCACCATTGGTTATTTCGTTTATGCCTTCAGCTGTAGCTTGAATGGCAGGTGCTATGTGATCGCCTAAAATGACGAAGTTGACAAAGTAAACAACTAACTGACCAAATATGATGGCAAATTGGTTCCACGAAACAAGTGTTCCGCGTATGCGCGATGGAGCAACTTCGGCAATGTACATAGGACATATAGCCGATGCTAAGCCTACACCAATACCACCTAAGATGCGGTAGAGGTTGAATGAAATGAGTAATGAAAATGTTGGTTCGCCATAAGGGAATAACAAAAATTCAGGACAAAACGAACCTAAAGCCGACAAGAAGAATAATATGCCAGCCACAAAAAGCGACTTCTTTCTGCCATAGTTCGACGCTAAGAAACCTGATAATGCACTGCCTATTATGCAGCCAATGAGTGCGCTCGACGAAGTTAGGCCATGATAGAAATCGGTATAGATGAAATCAGGGGCACCCATGAAGAAAGCTTGCAAGCCCTTTTCGGCACCTGAAATGACAGCAGTGTCGTAGCCAAAGAGCAATCCGCCCAAAACAGCTACTAAGACTATTCCAAACAGATACGATGCGCTGCCGTTGTTTGATTGATTTGACATATAGCGATGGTTTGATTGATCAAGAAAAAGGTTTTAAACGGAATAAGAGAGGCGCACACTCAGAATAAATTAGGATTGTGCGCCTCTCTTGCTTCACTCTATTCTATTT
>JBGUYH010000087.1:0-5609 GCA_045118595.1 Bacteroidales bacterium
CCATACCACCTAAATGGGCAACATTACCACCCACATTGCTGGCTCCGCCTAATATGAACAACATATATATAACAACAAAGAATAAAGCATAATATTTGAGTCGTACTTGTCCAACAAAGACCACATTTACAACATAGTTAGGATACATTGTAGCTACCAATGTCATCAGTGCCAATATGGCTGCCGATGCGCCCAACATATTACCATATAAAGGTATTAACGAATCCCAAAATAGACATGTTAGTGCACCAACTAATCCACCAATAATGTAGACTCGCATAACAATATGTTCGCCCAAAAACTGCTCAGTCATTCGCCCAAACCAATATAGGCACATCATATTGAAAAAGATATGAATAAAATCGTGATGCACAAACATATAAGTAAATGTAGTCCATGGGCGAAACAAAAGCCGCTCAAACGAAGTTGGCATCCACAAATAGCTAAGCACCGATGGCAAGCCCCATGTGCGACTAACAAAATCGGACAGGCAGACAAGCACAAAGATAACAAGGTTGATATAGATAAGTTTTATGGTTATCGACCCTTCGCTAAACGATTCTTTTATTTCTGATATGATATTCATTTCTAAAGTTGCCCCTCTTTTTGCCATTTACGAATTAGGAAGAAACCAAATAACATTCCGCCTAAATGAGCCCAATGGGCTACATTGTCATAACTAAAATTATTCACTCCAGCAAACAACTCGATTAGACCATAAATAATAACCAAATATTTGGCTTTTATTGGCATAGGAGGAATAAGTAACATTATAACCATATTGGGAAACATCATGCCAAAAGCGAGTAATATACCAAAGCACGCTCCCGATGCTCCAACAGTGTTCATACTATCGAAAACTATGTTCTGCAAATCGGGTATCGACTCTCGCACTGCTTTTGCTGCGGTTGCAACACCTTCTGTCGATACAATATTCTCATACCACAACTGCAAGTTGGCATTGAAATGTGGTGCAATGTATGAATAGAAAGCGGCATCTGTTTGTTCGGTAAGATAAGCGTCAAAACTGGCAATGAGCGACGATGCTTGATAGTAGTATGTCAGCTCTTGCACAACACCTGCGCCAATACCCGTAACAAAATAGAACACCAAGAAACGCTGGCTACCCCAATATTGTTCAATTAGCCTACCGAACATATAGACTGAGAACATATTGAAAAAGATATGCGACAAATTTGCATGCATAAACATATAGGTAACAAATTGCCACACATAGAATGAGTCGGAACCGCAATAGTGCAATCCTAACCATTTGTGCAAATCGATACCCATACTATTGCCCAAAACATAGGTTGCAGCAAAGGCTAATACATTTATTATTAGCAAATTCTTAACGGCTGGTGTTATTTGCATTGGTGCAAACATAAGCTGAATATTTTTCTTGTTTCTATTTTAAAAGCGATTATCGATGTCGCTATTATCAATTATAGTAAATATACGTTTACCCGATGGACTGATAGATGGCGACTGACTATTAAACAACCTACTGCACAGCGAAGCCATCTCGTCTGAACTGAGAGTTTTTCCATATGGCATTGCACTTTTCGATGCCAATGTGTGCACCACATAATCCATCAAGCCTTCGTGCACATTAGCTTCGCCATTACGTATATCGAAGATTAACAACTCAATAAAGCTACTTACATCGGCTGCATCAATTTGTGCAGGTATGGCTGTTATATTCAAATGCCCCTTATCTGCATCATAAGAAAGTTCCATGCCTGCATGTTCAAGCTCGCTACTTATCTCTTCGACAATGCATGCATCTTCGGCACTCATTGGAACAATTTCGGGGAATATAAGTTTTTGCGAACAATTCTTGTTCTGAGTCATTTGCTGACTTATAGTATCGTATTGAATGCGTTCATGTGCCCTATGTTGATCTATAAACATCAAGCCATTGCGCACAGGTGTAACTATATATTTGCCACTATATTGAAAATAATTACCTGGCTGCGATGCTTCTGAGTTTGCTTCATTGCTGAATATCTGCTGTTCGCGTGGCTGATGATTCATCTTACTTGCATATGTAGCTTGTGCCACGCTCCTATTTTCAGCATCAGATGGAGTGTAGACGCTACGATAAACATCTTCCCATCCGCTTACCGATTGATGCTGATGCTGAGATGCGCCACCCCCCATTCTGCTCGTATAGCTATTGTTTGCTATCTGAGTACCACTCGTCTTCTCGTTCCACTGCACCGATTCGTGTTCAAATGGGTTGTATGGAACATCGTTTTCGGGATAGATAGGCGGCACATCACCTATATTGACACCTTGATTCGGAACGTATGTTGGTATATCGATAGCCTCAGCCGTATCAAAATCAAGCGAAGGCATGATATTGTATTTACCCAAACTATCGCGCACCGACGCATTCAGTGTTTGCCAAATAGCCGTCTCTTCTTCAAATTTTATCTCCGTCTTTTGTGGATGCACGTTAATATCGATACTTCGAGGGTCGACAGTTATGTAGATAAAATAGGCAGGTGTCAGATCTGGAGCTATTATATTTTTGTAAGCATCGATAACAGCTTTATGGAAATACGGACTTCGCATGTAGCGGTCGTTGGCAAAGAAGTATTGGTCAGAACTTGTCTTACGAGCTGTCTCTGGTGTACCAATAAAACCCTTTATAGTTACTATATTTGTTTCAACATCAATAGGAACTAATTCTTGTGCCAATGCTCGTCCGACAACAGCCGAAACGCGCTGCCTAACATCGCCTTGTGACAAAGTGTAGAGCGGTGTACCATTGCTCGAGAGCGACATTGCAACATTAGGATGTGCTAAGGCCACGCGCAAAAATTCGCTCGTCACATGACGCATCTCGGCATTGTCCGACTTCAAGAATGCGCGTCGGGCTGGTATGTTGAAAAACAGATTGCGAACACAAAATTGGCTACCCACTGCTGTAGCTACAGGCTCTTGATTATTCACTCGCGAGCCAGCTATCTCCACCTTCACACCCAACTCATCTTGTGGGCGACGAGTGAGCAGTTCCACTTGTGCTACTGCAGCTATCGACGGCAATGCTTCGCCACGGAAACCCATTGTATGAAGAGCATAAAGGTCGGTCACCTGACTTATCTTCGATGTAGCATGACGCTCAAAAGCCATTCGCGCATCGGTTTCTGACATACCACAACCATTGTCGATAACCTGAATGAGCGTGCGACCTGCATCTTTTACAATAACCTTAACATCGGTAGCTCCTGCATCGATAGCATTCTCTGCAAGTTCTTTTATCACCGAAGCAGGACGCTGAATAACCTCACCAGCTGCTATTTGATTAGCAACCGCATCGGGAAGCATATGTATGACGTTCGACATTTCTATTTTCTGTTGCTTAGCCAAATATCACTTGTATGAACACATCGAGATAGTCGCGAATAAGATAATAAGCAAGTACTCCTAAGCCTACAATAAGCAGCACAAGTGTGAGTTGCGACTTACGTTTTTGACTCTGCATCTTTTGGTTAAACTGCTCGTGTCTCAAACGCATAGCTCCACCTCTGATAAGCGAGCCTGTTGTGTATTCTCCGTTAACATCGTCATCGCCCAACCCCAACTCTTTTCTACGTTGTTCCCTTCGTTCTTTCTCTGGGTCGTAATAGATAGGTTGGTAGTTAAAAACACGATGTTTGGGTACTTTGAAAAACGATATTCCACCCATAATAGTGTGCGTGTTTAGAATTCAAAATCGTTGCAAGCTCTCACATCGAGCATTGCCTTAATGCGCTTACCTACAGCGAGATGTTCAGGATGAACGGCATAGGCATTTAGGTCGGCAAGATTATCGAATGTTGAGATGAGTGCAAGGTCGAATTTTTCAGCAGGGTTGCAGTTGAGTCCTACTTCCATTGTGCGCAATGTTGGCACAACACCAACCAAAGCTTCTAATCCTGCTTTTATTTCTTTTAGTTCTTTGCTTTTCACATCTGCGCTAATATCATCGCGCATTTTGAACAATACAATATGCTTTATCATAGCTTTATTTTGATTTTTCTTATTGTGCAAAGATAGGTATTAATTACAAATGACGAACGAGAATTAACTAATACGAAAAGAGGTACACCACATAATAGATGCAGTGTACCTCTTGCTATTTAAACTCTAATGATATTTTTTTCTGTTTAAAATTTCATCACTTTCTGACCATTGACGATGTAAATACCGGGCTTGGTTATCTCCTTCAGTCGTCGGCCACTAAGATCGTAGATAACAGCAGGCTGCACACTATTGTTTACTGGCTGCACAGCTGTTGGAATATCGACAATAGGTTCATCTGGCTCTGTTGTTGGTTCGTTGCCTTTGGTACTCTTTACTTTGCGATAGAGTACCAATTGCTTCATTCCGCTCGATGATTCTTTATAGTAACGGAAGCGTTTTTCACTTGAGCCATTGTAACGCAAATACATATTATTACAGATAATGTCAACCAATTTGTCTTCTGTATTAGGATATAACGTTATAGTATTTGCCATAGCTTCATCGCCAACAAGCAAAGAGTTTTTACCTTTTGTTGCACCTATGTATTTATCGCTGCTTGTTTTGATGCTATAGGTGTTATCCTCCATTTTGCTAATCACGAATTCATATTGTTCTGTTTCTGTTGTCACTAATATCGAACCATCTATCTCCATTGTGACACTAACCCCATTGTTTCTGGCATCAAGTTTATCCAAGCTACCATCGAGAGCCATTGTTGTCGACTCATACACAAAAAGATATGTACCACTCCAGTCGCTTGGCTCGGTGGTTACTTTCACGTATACATCGGCATCGTAAGTCGGTTCATCAACAATAGGTGTTACAGGGTCTGGGTCTGGTGTAGGGTCTGGATTAGGAGTAGGTTCAGGAGTTGGTGTAGGGGTTGGGATGTCGGTACCATACGGACTAACATAGTTACTTGCACTAAAAGGTATGTTTTTATAAGCGCCCCAAATATACTCCTCCAAACCAGGATAGTCGATGAAAGGGTTACGGTTGTGCTGAAGTTCATAAGCAGCTTCAACACGATTAGTCTCTTTTGTGCTCACCTTATCCGATGTTGACCAACGAAGAAGCATTTCGCGAGCCCAATCGGTTAAGTTATTACTAGTAAACATGCCATACGACTTAAACGATGGCATTTTATTGACATAGCGTGTAACGAAATAGAAATATGTGCGTGCAAAATCGCCTTTATACTCATCGGCAGGCTCAAACACCAAGTTCTCTTTGCAACCTGCAGCCTTCAATTCGGCCGTTGGCTCGCCAAGTTTACTAAAGTTTTCAGCCGATTTCGTTTTAACATTAGCACTCACATCGCCATGACAATAGCTACTACGCCAATTGTTTACGTAGCCATCGGTAGGATACACTTGATAAATATCAGATACCATTGGCGATTGCTTTTCGAAAATGCTTTGCGGAATGGTGTGCTCACGATTGTAGCAATCGCCCTCTTTTTTGTAATTTCCTGCTCGGTCTTTTTGTGGGTTATAAGCAGTTATGCTCGAATACATATCCCAGATAGTACCGTCTTCACGCACATCGGTGGTCTCATAAGCCGACCAAAGTCCTTTATAAGTGATAACTGTTCT
>JBGUYH010000088.1:0-2793 GCA_045118595.1 Bacteroidales bacterium
CGTGTAGAGTCAAATATGAGTAAAAGTGGTATCTGACGATAAAAATAGACTATTCGATGTTGAACATTTTGTAAGTGATCAACTTACATTATGGGCTGATGCTGCATCAAACTATTGTGCCTTGCGTGCAGTAGAGCGTCGCATTTTCGATATGGGAACGTATCATGTTGTAGTGCAATACAATCCAGCTCGTCGAAGGTCGACAGGTGCTAATTTGTCAAAAGAGTCGGTAGCTGCTCGTCCTTGTTTTTTGTGTGCAACAAATCGTCCTATTGAGCAAATAACTCATTTGTTCATAGCACAAAGTGGTGAGCAATATTCCATTTTACTCAATCCATATCCCATTTTTAACTATCATCTTACTATTGTTAGCAATGCACATACACCACAAACTATATTAGGGCGAGTTTCTGATATGGCTGAAATAGCTCAAACTATGCCTAATATGGTTCTGTTTTTTAATGGCGCTAATTGTGGAGCATCGGCTCCTGATCATATGCATTTTCAAGCATCTCCAATTGGTGCATGGCCTCTTATTTCCGATTTTGAGAAGAACGAACAATTAGTTCTGAAGCATGATGATGTAATTATAAGTGTAGCAACTCAATTAGATAGACTTGTTTATAAAGTGTGTTCGCATACATCTTCGTTTGTAGAAATAGAACTCAAAAACATTTTGGAGCATCATCATATAGTAGATAACATGGTTAATGTTATAATGCATGTTAATAATGCAGATGGTATTGTAGCCTACATTATTCCTCGCAAAGCATTTCGGCCATGGCAATATTCTGCTCCAGAACCACAATGTTTGATGATAAGTCCCGCATCAGTTGAAGTTGGCGGTATGATTATCACTCCAGTGAAAGATCATTTTGACAAGATAACAGTCAACGATATTCAGTCTATATATAATCAAGTTTGTTTCTCACTAATAGATTGCTTAAAATTCTGATTTATGGAAATTAATAAGGGCTCAGAACCTGTTATATCAGTTGGTATAATGAGTGCTCCAACATTGTCGTTTACTCTAAATGCACCTTACAACCTTTGTGGTACAATGCTTAGAGGTAATTACACTTTGCATTTGAATAATGGTGCAATTGAGTTTGATGGAAAGCAATATGAGCAACTAACATTTGAGCCGATTGATGAAAAATCAACATTCAGTCTTCATAATGTGATGATTGGTATTAATTTTCATTGGCAACGCACCGAAACGCAAACATTTAGTGGCGTTCTGTCTTTCATTGTCGATGGAAATAATATCTGGGCAATAAATAAGTTGCCTTTGGAGGATTACCTCTATTGTGTGATAGCATCGGAGATGAGCGCAACATCAAATATAGAATTATTAAAGGCACATGCAATAGTTTCACGTAGTTGGCTAGTAGCACAATTGCAGCGAAAAAATGATGCAAATAGAATAGAACATATTTCCAACGATGAAATTGTTCGTTGGTATGACCGCGATGATCATCATCTTTTTGATGTATGTGCCGATGACCATTGTCAGCGTTATCAAGGGCTAACACGCATCGATAGTTTGTCGATAAAATCATCGCAAAAGGTTAAATTGCAATTATTGGGCAGTGCTGTAGTAAGTATCGACAATCCAGTAAAGCGAGCTATATCCGAAACACGCGGTATGTTAATCGTTTCAGCAGAAGCAGGTGAGTCTGAAGGTAAAGTATGCGATGCTCGTTTTTCTAAGTGCTGTGGTGGCGTTACTGAAATATATGAAACATGTTGGGATAATACACCACATAGATATTTGCAGTCATTTGCCGATTATACTCATCGACAGTTAGGATATAGTATAGATTTACGAACAGAGGAAAATGCACGAAAGTGGATATCGAATACACCAGATGCATTTTGTAACACATCTGATGCTACCATTTTGAAGCAAGTGTTAAATTCGTATGACCAAGAAACTGCTGATTTTTATCGATGGACTGTTTCGTATACTAATAGTCAACTATCAGTGCTTGTGAGCAAGAAATTAGGCATCGATTTGGGTACAATAACAGATCTCATTCCATTGTCGCGTGGATATTCTGGGCGTATCGATAGGCTGCAGATCGTTGGATCAAAGAGAACAGTAGTAGTAGGTAAGGAACTTGAAATTAGGCGAGTTCTCTCTGAAAGCCACTTATATAGTTCGGCTTTTTATGTAGAAAAGAATGGTACAAATTTTACTCTTCATGGTGCTGGGTGGGGGCATGGGGTAGGTATGTGCCAAATAGGTGCAGCAGTTATGAGTGAACGTGGCTTTAGCTACAAAAGTATAGTTTTACACTATTTTCGTTGTGCTATAATAGAAAAATGGTGGTAACTTATTTTAGCCGCTGCAACTCAATGTTTGCATGTATTTGATCTAATATTCGGCATACAACATTGTATATTTCGCTATTTTCCCTATAGTCTGCTTTGCAAACAAAGTTGACTCTGTTTTCATTTATCAACTTTGTTGCAATACTTTTCTTATTTAGGTCGCCATATACAGCTATAGAGTGACCTCCGTGTAATTTTACCATCTTCATACACGGAATATCGGTTTCTCCATCACCTATGTAAATCATTTTATCGAATGGTATCGGCCGTTCTTCTTCTGGTATAAATTCGTTGATTTTTTTATTGTCTGACACTTCTCTAATCCCTTTGTTTATCTTGAAAATGAATTGAGTTTTTGTTGTATAGTCAACAGCAACAGCTGGCCAATATGCATTACCTCTATCATTGTAGAGAAACGAACATGCAAAAATATTGTCGAAATGATGGGCTATGCTA
>JBGUYH010000089.1:0-15329 GCA_045118595.1 Bacteroidales bacterium
TTCGACCGTATGATGGCTCGTGGTGCAACATTTGAAATCGATGGCGCATTCAGTAATCCTGCGGGTTTAGTATGGGGGCATGAGGGATTTCAGTTGTCGTTCAACTGGCAAAGTCCACATCAAGATCGCGATGTGGAGACAACTTATTCGCTTTTTAATACAGAAAATAACAATAACACACGTAAGTTTAGTGGTAAGGCAACAGCGCCTTTCGTTCCTGGACTTTTTGCAGCTTATCGTCACGACCGTTTGGCTGTGTCGTTTATGCTTGGTATTGTAGGTAGCGGTGGTTATGTAAAATATGATGATGGTTTGCCTATGTTTAGTGCACCAGTCACAGCATTGCTAAATCAAGCTCTACTTGCTCAAGATCCTAGACTTGCGGCTGCTGGTTATAATATGCTAACTGTGTCATCGCTCTACAATCTCGATTCACAAATGAAAGGCAAACAATATGTTTATGGTGCTCAGGTTTCAGCCGCCTATCGCATAGCAGAATGTTGGTCGGTAGCTGCCGCTTTTCGCGCCAATTACTACGATGGATACTATCGAGGTCATGTGTTGGCAACTATGAAGCAAACAGAAACAGAACTTGTTAATATGCAACTCGATTGTGATCAAACAGGTTGGGGCTACACACCTCAGTTGAGTGTCAACTTTCATAAGGATAAACTTACTCTCACTGCTCGTTACGAATTCCGTACTAAAATTGAAACAGAAAACGCAACAAACAAGTTGAGCATAAGTCCTGAGAATGTAGCATTGGCTCTTTCTCAGTCATCAGCAGCTTCAATGTTGGCAGCTTACCAAGATGGAGCAAAGACTCGCAATGACCTCCCTGCTCTGTTCTCGGCTGCTGTGGGTTATGAGTTTTTACCATCTTTGCGTGCAATGGTTGAATTCCATGTGTTTGATGATAAAAATGCACATATGCCTAACGAACGTCAGAAAGCACTAAAACATGGTACTCGCGAATATTTGGCTGGTGTTGAATGGAACATCAATAAAATGTTCTTGGTAAGTGCAGGCGGACAACGTACTGATTATGGCTTATCTGATGAATTTCAGAGCAATACATCGTTTGCATGTGATAGCTATTCTGTAGGTTTTGGTGGTGCTATCAATATCAACGAGCACTTGCGTCTAAATGCAAGTTATTTCTGGACTATGTACGACGATTATAAAGTTTCAACAAGCAACTACATGGGTACCGGATTGGCTGGCACCGATGTCTATTCACGTACCAACAAGGTATTTGGCTTAGGCATCGATTATCGCTTTTAGATAAAACACTATACCTTATGCATATTATTATGTAGAGGCCGAGGGGATATAAATATATCTCCGAGGCCTTTTTCTTTTCTTGTCTTTTAGCTTTTGAATGATTATTTTAGCACAAAAAATCAATCATTCATTATGGCAATAGTTAAGCCCTTTTGTGGTCTACGTCCACCGCGCAATATCGCACAACAAGTATCGTGTCTACCTTACGATGTTATGAATACCGCTGAAGCTATTCAGATGGCAGATGGTAAACCATATTCTTTGTTACATATCACTCGTGCTGAAATAGATTGTCCCGAAGGAACCGACTTGCACTCTGATGTGGTTTATAATAAGGCTGTTGATAATTTTATAGCAGCTCAAAAAAACGGATGGCTTGTGCGTGATACGACCCCTTGTTTCTATATATATGCCCAAACAATGAATGGACGCACGCAGTATGGCATTGTAGGTGCTGCTGCTTGTGCCGATTATGAGAGTGGTGTGATAAAAAAACATGAGTTGACACGTCCAGATAAAGAGGAAGATCGTATGGTGCTCACTCGCTATTTAAGAGCTAATGTAGAACCAGTGTTTTTTAGCTATAAGGCAGTGCCAGACATTGATTCTATTGTTGCTGATGTGGTGAAACATGAACCAGAATACAATTTTATTGCTGACGATGGGTTCGGACATGCATTGTGGGTCGTCTCTGATGCATCCAAAGTTGCACAAATAGAACATTTGTTTGCCACAAAAGTAACATCAACATACGTTGCCGATGGACATCATCGCACGGCTGCAGCTGCACGCATAGGTGCTGAATTTGCCTCACAAAATCCTAATCATTCAGGTACCGAAGATTATAATTTTTTTATGGCTGTACATTTTCCCGATAATCAGTTACAAATAATGGATTATAATCGTGTGGTTCGTGATCTTGACGGACTGACCGATGAACAATTTATTGTGAAGTTGAGTTCTGTTATGCGTGTAACTAACATGGGTACAGATATTTATAAACCACAACTGTTGCACGAATTTAGTATGTATCTTGGCGGTTATTGGTATAAACTTGAAGCTCGACAACACACCTATACCAATACTCCAATAGGCTGTCTCGATGTGACAATTTTATCTGATAATGTGTTCAATAATATTTTAGGAATAAAAGATTTACGTCGTTCTGATCGTATAGATTTTGTAGGTGGTATACGTGGATTAGAGGAACTTAAACGGCGTGTTGATTCTGGTGAAATGCGAGTGGCTTTCGCTCTATATCCCGTATCAATGCAGCAACTTATCAACATAGCCGATTCAGGCAATATAATGCCACCAAAGACAACATGGTTCGAGCCAAAGTTACGTTCTGGATTAGTAGTGCGTACTCTCTAAATATTTAAACACTAAATAATGCAACAACAAGATGCTGTAACACTTAGTCAGTTAGGTGGTTATCTGAAACAAATAATTACCGATGCCGGCATTGCTACGTGGATTGTAGCCGAAATTCATACCATCTCATTTAGTCGACATTGTTATATCGAATGTGTTGAAAAATCAGAGGTGTCGGGTGATATTATTGCCAAAATGAAGTTCAATATTTGGGGCAATGTGGCAGCTATGTTATTAAGTAAGTTTGAAGCTGAAACAGGACAAACGCTTCAAGCTGGTATGAAGATAATGTTCTATGCATCTGTGCATTATCATGAGGTTTACGGACTTAGTGGTACTATAACTGATATTAACTCAAACTATACTCTTGGCGACCTTGAACGTCAGCGTCGTGAAACAATACAGCGACTTACCGATGAGGGTGTTGTCGATATGAATAAAATGCATAAGTTGCCTCTTGCTATTCATAATGTAGCTGTTGTATCATCTGATAGTGCAGCTGGATATGGCGATTTTTGCAATCAAATGCTCAACAATGGCTACGGATTTTCATTCAATATACAACTTTTCCCTGCCTTGGTACAAGGTAATGATGCGCCTCAGAGTATAATAAGTGCTCTTGATAGCATAGCGTCTCAATCTGAACTGCCCGATGTCGTTGTTGTAATACGTGGAGGTGGTAGTAAAGCCGATTTGCTTTGTTTTGATGACTATGATTTGGCGTGTAATATGGCACAATTCCCATGTCCAATAATAACAGGCATTGGTCACGAACGCGATAATTCTGTTTGTGATATGGTGGCACATACACGAACAAAAACGCCAACAGCAGCTGCTGAATTTATTATTGGTCATAATGCCGAGTTACTTGTGCGTATATTAGATTTGTATAATGATCTTAAAATATTATCGGTCAATATGTTGCAATATGCACAACAACGTGCCGACCAATTGCAAATGCGTCTAATATCGGCAACTCAAGGAAAGGTGCAAAGAAAAATGCGTCAAGTTGATATGCTGAGAAATCAACTTGTATTGACAACTACAAATCAGATACGTTCTGAACAATTATACATAAAACAATTGCGCTTATCGTTGCAACAGGCGTCGTATAAAATTCTTCGCGACCAAAACAATGCTATAGCAATGCTTCAAAAAATAATATCAGTATACAATCCTACCGACACTCTTCGGCGTGGTTTCACTATAACCACAAAAAATGGGAAACGCATAAGAAAAGCCTCTGGTGTTAAGAGTGGCGATGTTCTTGTAACTACAACATTTGATGGCGACTTTATATCTGTTGTACGTTGATAGCTGAAAATATATTAAACGCTATATTTTATCAAAAAAAAAGCCATCGGCATATTATATTACCGATGGCTTAGTGCTAATTATATTGCAATTATTTTACATAATCTTTGATACCATTCAAGATATTCTTAGCATTAGCATTTTCAGGATCAACGCTTAATACTTTTTCTACCCAAGGTTTAACCTCTGCAAACTTAACAGCTGCACGGTCTTGTATCTCTTTATACTGCTCAGGTTTTGCATTCTGGCTCTCTGCCAAAATAGCACTACCTTCTTTGTAGTATGCCATAGCTTTTGTAGTATACTCTTTTGCAAGTCCCTTTTTGATGAAAGATGCAACTTTACCTTCGGTATACTTTTGTGCAGCTTCTTCGAGTAGTGCGATGCGCTCTTCTGTTTTGTCTTGCTTGCCATAGATTTCTGCTATGTAGTATGTAGCATAGTCAGCTTTGTAATCGCTTGCAATAGATTTGTTATAATATTCGATAGCAGTGTCGTATTCTGCCAAACGGCGTGCGCAGTCTGCAGCATTGTACACAGTCATAATATCAGCAGAGTCGCCCCAAAGGGTTATTGCTTGTTTGTATGCCTCGAGAGCTTCTTGATAATTTTTTGCACGAACTGCTGCATTTCCTTCGTTTTTGTACTCATCTGCGCTTTTGTCTTGTGCTATTGATGCAGGTACTATTGCTACCATAAGCATCAACATTAGAAACATCTTCTTCATAGTAATAGTTTTCTGTTAAAAATGGAGGAAGTATAAATAAATACTGCCTCGTAGGTTAGTAATTTTATTTGTTATTTCAGTAAAAGCTTGTTATAATTAGGCTCGATAGCTATTGTTTGCTTAGTACCATTCATGAACTTTTGCAAACGTTCAGGTATCTCAACCTTATGTCCTGCATACTTTTCTACTGTATCGATAAACTTGGCAGGGTGTGCAGTTTCGAGGAATAGACCATATTCTTCATCTTTTAATCCATCGGCCAACGCTGCATATCCTACAGCTCCGTGTGGGTCGCATGTGTAGCCAAATTCTTTGCTCACTGCTGCTATTGTAGCACCAATCTTATCGTCAGTGTAGCTATAGCTGCTGATAACTTTTCGCATTTCCTCAACCGAACCTCCAAAGAGTTCCAATACACGAGCAAAGTTGCTCGGATCACCTACGTCCATTGCATTGGCTATAGTAGCTATCGATGGTTGTGGTTTGTAATTGCCAGTTGCTAGGTAGTCGGCAAAAACTTTGTTAGCATTGATTGCTGCTATAAAACGCTTTACTGGCATGCCCATCTTGTAAGCTATGAGTCCTGCTGTAATATCTCCAAAGTTGCCACTTGGTACTGATATTACTGTTTTACTCCATTTTTCTTTTGGAATCTGCGCCAATGCATGGAAATAATACACGCTTTGGGGCAAGAATCGTGCCAAGTTAATGGAATTGGCCGATGTGAGTATCTTCTCTTCGTTGAGTGCCTTGTCCATAAAGGCATCTTTTACAGTGCGTTGGCAATCGTCAAATACGCCATTTACTTCATAGGCTGTTACGTTTTGACCAAGGGTTGTGAATTGCAATTCTTGCAATTTACTTACCAATCCATGTGGATAGAGCACATGAACGTATACATTAGGAACACCCAAAAAGCCATTGGCTACAGCACTGCCTGTGTCACCTGATGTGGCTGCCAATACGTTGATGCTCTTACCTCCATAGTCGGCAAAATAGGCCATTACACGAGCTAAAAAACGAGCTCCTACATCTTTGAATGCAAGTGTCGGACCATGGAAGAGTTCAAGAACTGATATTCTGTCGTTTACTTTAACCACTGGTACAGGGAAGTTAAATGCGTCTTCTACCATTGATTTGAAACGATCTTCTGGTATATCAGGACAGAAGTAATGTTTGAGGACTTCAAATCCTATTTCGCCCATGCTCTTGCCTGGTAGTTCGTCCCAAAATTTTTGTGGCAATACAGGTATAGATTCGGGCATATACAAGCCTTTGTCTGGTGCCAAACCTTTTAGCACAGCTGTTTTAAGGTCGGCTGTATGATTGCGATTGTTTGTACTATAAAATTTCATCACTCTATTGTTTTTTATTTCTATATAAGGGGTAGAAACACTAAATGGGTTTCATCATTAATTGCATAAACTCAGTGAGTTCGAGTCTGCCTAAGCTACCTTTTTTGGCGCTTTCTTCATCGTATGTGCAGATTGTATCTGGTGTTAACCCTGGTTTGCGCATGATAAATGGTATGTCGGTGCGTGTATGTGTCTTAATGGCACAAGGTGTAGGGTGGTCGGGTAATAGTGCCACGCATACAGGTTCGTCCCATTTTTTTATTTCTGCCATTATCGGACCCACAACTTTCTTATCTATGTCTTCAATGGTTTGCACTTTAAGTTTATAATCGCCTTCGTGCCCTGCTTCATCTGGTGCTTCCATGTGAAGGTATACGTAATCGTCGTGACGTAATGCCTCGATAGCGGCTTTTGCTTTTCCTTCGAAGTTTGTGTTATAAAGACCTGTTGCGCCTTCAACTTCAATGGCTTTCAGTCCACCTAAGCGTCCTATACCAAAAATGAGATCGACTGCAGAAATGACAGAACCAGATTTTATTTGTGGATACATTTGTTGTATGGTTGGCATCGATGGTTTATAACCTGCTGACCATGGCCAAATGTGGTTAGCCATAGGCTTTCCTGCAGCTTTGCGAGCTTTATTGATAGGATGTTCTTCAAGTATAGCTTGACTACGACGCATAAGATCACATATTAGGTCGCATGTGTCGGATTGTGCACCATTAGGTCGTGGCATGACATCGTCAACTTTGGCACCTGGTACATCATGAGGTGGAGTCATTGAAAAATCGTTTTTACCACCTTTTATTATAAGTATATGGCGATATGATACGCCTTTGTAGAAACGCACTTTGTCGGTTGCAAGTTTCTCATTCAGTAAATCGATGAGTTGTCCTGCATCTTCTGTTGATATATGTCCGCCCGAGTGGTTGACTAGGATACCATTGTTGACAGTGCAGATGTTGCAACGCATTACGAGGTCGGTTGGTTCAAAGTCGATGCCGATGGCAGCAGCTTCGAGTACTCCTCGTCCCTGGTAGAGTTTTTCTGTTTCGTAGCCCATTATTGTCATATTGGCTACTTCGCTTCCTGGGTGAAGTGAGTCTGGTACAGTTTTTAGCATACCACAACATCCCTCTTTGCATAGAGCATCGATATTAGGTTTGTGGGCTGCTTGAAAGATGGTACGGTTGCCGAGCTGGGGTATGGGTTCATCAGCAGCTCCATCGGTTAATATTACAAGATATTTCATCTGTTTGTTAATTTTTTCTAGTTTCGAAAAGTTGGTTTGTTATTTTACAAATTAGCCACTTTTATTACATCAGCAAATACACCAGATGCTGTTACATCGGCGCCTGCACCATATCCTTTTACCTCCATAGGATGTTCTTTATAGTTGTCGGAATTGATTAGTACAATGTTGTTGCTACCTTCGAGATTGTAGAGTGGATTTTTGTTGTCTACTTCTTTGAAACCGATATGTGCTTTGCCATTTTCAAATGTTGCAACGTAGCGCAGAGCATTACCGCGTGAAGCTATCTCTTGTCGCATTTGCTCGTATTTGTTGTCCAATTCTTTCACCTTTTCCATAAATTCATCAACACTTTTGGTGTCGAGGTATTCTTGAGGTACGAATGGTGTCTTATCTATGTCTTCTATTTCGAGTTTATACCCTGCTTCACGTGCTAATATTAGTATCTTGCGTGCTACGTCGGTACCACTAAGGTCGATGCGAGGGTCTGGTTCGCTATATCCTTTAGCTTTTGCTTCGGCAATAACAACACTGAGTGGTTTTTCTGCAGAAAGTTCGTTGCAAATGTAATTGAGTGTACCTGACAATACAGCTTCGAGTTTTACTATGCGGTCACCACTTTTTATTATGTCGTTGATAGGTGATATTATAGGTAGAGCTGCTCCAACGTTTGTTTCAAAGTGGAACTTGACACCCTTTTCTTTCGCTGTTTTCTTTAGTTTGAGATAGTGCTCGTAGGCTGATGAAGATGCTATCTTATTAGCTGTTACTACATTGATATTGTTTTCTAATAATTTGTCGTAGATGGCTGCTACATCGGCACTAGCGGTACAATCGACAAAGACGCTATTCGATAAGTTAAGTTCACGAATGGCATCTGCGTAGGTTTGTGGCGTACTTGGTTGTCCGTTATTGAGATCTTCTCTGATTGTTGCTGGGTTGAGTCCTTGTGGATTGAGCAACATTTTTTTCGAGTTTGCTACACCTGCTATTCTGATAAGTAATTTGTCGTTGTAGCGTAATTTATCGCTTTGAGCTTGTATTTTTTCAAGTAGTTTTCCGCCTACTGTACCAACACCTGCGAGGAAGATGTGAAGTAGTTGGTAGTGGCTAAGAAAAAAATTATCGTGTACAGCGCTCAATGTTTTCTTTAGATCTTCTTCTTTTACTACAAACGAGATGTTAACTTCGGCAGCTCCTTGTGCAATAGCGTAAATATTAATGCCATTTTTACCAACAGCATTGAATAGTGTGCCTGCTACACCTGTGTTGTGTTTCATCTTATCTCCAACAATTGCAACAACTGCCATATTGTTGTCGATGCTAACAGGTTGCACATGTCCGGCTGTAATCTCATGTTCAAATTCAGCATTGATAAGTTCGGCAGCTTTTTGTGCCTCTTTCGATTCGACTACAATAGATATAGAATTTTCTGATGATGCTTGCGAGATGAGTATTACATTGATATATTCGGGTGCAAGTGCTCTGAACATTCGCATTGAAATACCAGCTACACCTACCATACCAATACCTTGCAATGTTATCAAGCTAACATTCTTTATCGATGATATGCCCTTTATTTTATTTGTATTGGGGCGTTCTTCTCCATCGATGCGAGTACCTTCTGCCGTAGGGTTGAAGGTGTTTTTGATATAGATAGGTATGTTCTTCTTCAATGCAGGGAGTATTGTTGGTGGATATATAACTTTGGCGCCGAAGTGTGATAGCTCCATAGCCTCAGCATATGTAAGATGGTCGAGTGTATATGCGTGGTTGATGATTCGAGGATCTGCTGACATAAATCCGTCAACATCTGTCCATATTTCAAGCACGTCTGCATCAAGTGCTGCAGCTAAGAGTGCAGCTGTATAGTCAGAGCCGCCTCTGCCTAATGTAGATGGTTCGTTCTTTTCATTTGATGATATAAAACCAGGGAAAATATTTACTTCGGCCAACTGTTGTTTAATGGCTGCTACGTTGGCATACGTTAATTCCTCTATTACTTGACTACGACCGCCTACTTTGCGTGTTTTTATTAGTTTTTGACTATCGTGCCAACGTGCTTCTGGCATCAGTTGGCTCAGAATGAGTGATGATAAGCGCTCGCCAAAACCTGATATGGTATCGAGACTACGTGGACTTAGTTCTTTTAACAGACTAACACCTTTGAGCAAACTAGCAAGGTCTGAAAAAATGGGTGCCATGAGTGCTCCAACTTCGTTTTTGCGTTCAGGAAAGAGTTCGGCAACGATGGTTTCATGTTTTGATACGATGGCGTTGTATGTAGATGTATAGTCCTCGCCTTTCGATGCTAATGTGGCTGCCGATACAAGCATATCGGTAATGCCACCTACGGCAGAAACAACAGCGCAAACAGGCTTGTCGTGTTTGAGTATTATACGTTTAACTTCTGTTATACTTTGGGCACTTCCCATCGATGTGCCACCGAATTTGATAACTCTCATTTTTTCTGAATAGTCAGTAATATACTTGCGTTTGTTTTCTGTTTGAATTTAGAAACAGAAATAATTATGCCCCCAAAGTTATAAAACAATAACGTCAACACAAAAAAAAACTAAAATCTTGTGATGTGTGTTTAGCATATTTAATTTGTAATATTGTTTTTGGTATACTTAAAAAAGTTAATTTACCTTTTGTTTTATTGTCTCTTGTCTGCGCAGATTCATTGGTGTGGTTCCGAATTGCTCTTTTACGTATTTACCAAAGAATGAGGGATTTGAGAAGCCCAACGTGTCGCAAATCTGTTTTATGGGCATGTCGGTTTGGCGGAGGTAGTAGCGAATGTCCTCTTTTACGTATTCGGTAATCCATTCGTAGGCTGTTTTGCCTGAGTTTTGTTTGCAAATGTTGGTGAGGTGCTTCACCGAGATGCACAATTCGCCAGCATACCACTCTAACGGGCGATGCTTGGGATTGCTACGCCCAAGAAGGTCGAGGAATTGCTGAAAAAGCGTGTTTGTGCGGCGCGTCTCTTGGGGCTCTTGCGTGGGTAGCAATTGCTTTACACACCCCATCAGACCAATGAAAGCACTACGCAGCAGCGCTTGAATCACATCAGTGCGATATGGATTTCCTTCCTTGTAATTTATGCAAATGGTGAGCATCTCGTAGAAGTGCTGCATGAATTTGATGTCGGTATCGCTAAGGTCGATGATGTGCATTTTGTATTTATACATAACCTCATTCCATAGGTTAATCTTCTCATGCAGAAAGCTTTGCAGAATATCGTTAGTAAAGAAAATGGCCTTAATATTTATGTCGGGACTTGCCATTATGTCGGTCAGTAGCACGTTGGGTGGACAGAGCACAATCTGATTTTCGCTTAGCATTATCTCGTTTCCACCCATTTTTGCTTGCACTTTTCCTTTTATACATACGGCAACCGTGTTCATCTCCATGTGCGCAGTATCTATTTCGGCAAACTTCTGGATGTTGTCGATAATTACAATGTCGTTGTCGTAGTAGTCGGGGCGAACAGCTTGGTTCTCAACCAAACTTTGAAGCGTTATTTTATCTGTTATCATATTCATGATGTTCGTTTTGAGAATGCAAAAATATCAGACTAAACGAGATTTAATGCTCTTTTGAGGGTTGTTTATGTTCTATATAAGAATTGAGTTTTCAAAAGTATAGATATATTCCCGAAAAGAACACCGATCGATGATTTTCTATTCTCATTTTTGCCACGTTTTCGTGATGCAACAAAAGAAAAGTATCTAAAATATGAACCAAAACAGAATTATAGTAATGTTGCTTGCAGCGGTGCTTTTAGGCGGTTGCAGCAGCAATGAGAAGGCGAAGGAGAAGGCTCCTTTGCGTGTCAGGACGGAGGTTGTGAAGGCCACTTCTGATAGCGGAAAAAGAACATTTGTAGGCACAATAGAGGAATGCGAAGCGACCTCGGTGAGCTTTACGAGCATGGGTGTTGTGAAGCGTGTGCTTGTGGGCGAAGGACAGCGCGTGACCCAGGGTGACTTGATAGCCGAAATGGACGACACGCAAGCACGCAACATGCTCTCGGCCGCCGAAGCTCAAATGACGCAAGCCAACGACGCTCTCGAACGTTACACTATGCTCCACGACGCAGGTTCGTTGCCCGAGGTGAATTGGGTTGAGATTCAGAGCAAAGTGGCACAAGCTAAGTCGCAGCTCGAATTGGCGCGTAAGAACTTAGCCGACTGTAAACTAACGGCACCCGTAAGCGGCATTGTTGGGCGAAAGTTGGTTGGTGCTGGCGAAACGGCACTTCCGTCGCAGGCCATAGTTACCATTTTGAACATCGATAGGGTGAAAGTGAAGGTTTCGGTGCCCGAAAATGAGATAAATACAATTTCTACCAACACGGCAAGCCACATTTGCGTTGCAGCGGCTAACGTACAAATTGCTGGAGGCAGCATAGAGAAAGGCGTACAAGCCGATGCCCTTACGCATACGTACGACATACGTATCAATCTGCCGAACGCCAATCATCAGCTATTGCCTGGCATGGTAGCTTCTGTGATGCTCAACAATGGCAGTAGCAACGCCGTAAATACTATCCTTTTGCCTATAACGTCTGTTCAAAAACGCAACGACGATTCGCATTTCGTTTGGGTTATCGATGCCGAAAACAAAGCTCGCCGCAGCCAAGTGACCATTGGCGACGCTATTGGCAACGACATAATTATCACCAGCGGACTTAGCGAAGGGAACCGCGTGGTAGTAGATGGTTATCAGAAACTTAGCGAAGGCGTTAATGTTATCTATTAATAGGGAGGCATAAGTATGAAAAACAAGACAAGTTGGATTAGTTGGCCTCTGACGCACTATCCCATAAGTATGCTTATCGTGGGACTGATGTTCTTTTTAGGAATATATGGTATGCACGATATGCCAAAAGACGAATTTCCGGCAATGACAATTCGTCAAGGCGTGGTAGTAGCAATATATCCGGGCGCAACGTCGGAAGAGGTGGAGCAGCAAGTTACGCGCCCGCTCGAACGCTATCTCTTTACTTACGGCGAAGTGAATCGCACTAAAACGACCTCGACTTCGCAAAACGGCATGAGTATGGTGCTGGTGCATCTCAACGACGATGTAAATAATAAAGATGAAGTTTGGAGCAAGATAAAACACGGTCTCAACCTCTTCAAACAAGAGCTTCCACAAGGTGTTTTAGCGCTTGTAGCTAACGATGATTTTGGCAACACTTCGGCTCTGCTCATTGCTATTGAAAGTAGCGAACGTAGCTATCGCGAACTGCATACGTACACCGACCGTCTTGGCGACCAGCTGCGACGTATTCCTTCGGTGGCTAACGTGCGTGTGTATGGCGAGAAAAAAGAGCAGATTAGCCTCTATGTAGATAGAAAACGCCTTGAGGCTTACGGCATTGGCGAACAGATGCTTCTGGCTACTATGCAGGCTCAAGGGCTAACTACCATGAGTGGCAGCATAGCCAACAACACGCAGCAAACGCCCATACATATTACTACTACGGAAAATAGCGAGGCCGAGATAGCCAACCAGATTATCTTCTCCGACCCTTCGACGGGCAAAACGGTGCGCGTGGCCGACGTGGCGCAAGTGGTGCGCGAATACGACAAAAATGCGAGCTACATTGAGCAAAATGGTCATCCGTGTATTCTGCTCTCGCTCGAGATGACGCCCGGCAACAACATTGTGGCATACGGCGAAGAGGTGGACCAAGTGCTCGACGAATTCCGCACAAATGAACTGCCCAACGATGTCACCCTCACGCGCATAGCCGACCAGCCCAAAGTGGTTGGCGACAGTGTGACGTCGTTTGTGCGCGACCTTTTGGTGTCGATGGCGGTCATCATTTTGGTGATGATGCTCCTCTTCCCATTGCGTTCGGCGTTGGTGGCGGCGCTCACCATTCCGCTTAGTACGTTCGTCTCTGTTGCTGGTATGTATATGGCTGGCATTGAACTAAATATGATGACACTCGCAGCACTCATTGTGGTGCTGGGTATGATAGTGGACAACGCCATTGTGGTTATCGATGGCTATCTGGAATATGTGGGTAAAGGCTTAGAGCCGAAAGAGGCGGCAGTGAAGTCGGTGAAGCAATATTTACTGCCAATGACGCTCGCCACCATCTGCATTTGCGCCATTTTCTTCCCGTTCCTCATAACTATGAAAGGCATGTTCTACGATGCTCTTGTAGATTTTCCGTGGACCATAACTATAAACCTTATGGTGTCGCTGCTGTTGGCAGTGGCTGTTATCCCATTCCTATGCGTAAGAATTATTGGCATACCTAAGAAGAGCAGCGGCAAAAAGCTAACCGACCACGTGCAACGTATCTACGACCATGTGCTCACGTGGACATTCGCTCATCCGTGGCTGACGATTGGCGGCGGCGTGGTAGCGGTGTTGCTATCTATGCTTATAGTGCCGTCGCTCAAGGTGCGTCTGTTCCCTTACGCCGACCGCGAGCAGTTTGCGGTGGAGATTTTCTTGCCCGATGGGAAAGGCATCGACGAAACGCGCATTGTGGCCGACTCACTACGCAACGCCATGCAAGCCGACGACCGCATCGTGAGTATAACAAGTTTTATTGGTTGCTCGTCGCCTCGTTTTCAGGCTGCCTACGCACCGCAAATGGCTGGTAGCAACTTCGCTCAGTTCATAGTAAATACAACGTCGCAAGAGACTACGCTCGAACTTTTAGCTGAATATCAACCTAAATGGAGCGAGGCGTTCCCCAATGCGTACATAAAGTTCAAACGCCTTGATTATCTTGAAGTTGAAGAGCTCGAATATCGTTTCTATGGCGACAATCTCGACTCGCTTCATCATGTGGCGGATCAGATGCAGGCGCGAATGCAGCAAATGCCTGAACTCGAATGGGTTCACAACGATTTCTATCAACCTTATCCAATAGTCGACGTCACGCTCGACCCTGTTGTTGCGGCTCAGTTTGGACTTACGCGAGCTACCACAGCGCTTGCCATCGCAGCTGCCACGGGCGACTTGAAAATCGGTCAACTTTGGGAGGACGATTACCAATTGCCAATTGTGGTTAGAGATGCCACCAACCTCACCTTTTCCGATGTCGCCAATGTGGGCATACCTACAACGCTCGCGGCCATTTCGGGCAATGTAAATAACACCAACAGCACCATTCCGCTTCGTCAGGTGGCGAAGGTGACGCCGCGCTGGACCGAAAGCCGCATTATGCACCACGGCGGCGAACGTTGCATCACGGTTACTGCACGTTTTGCTCAAGGTGTCTATGCCGCGCCTATCGAGGAAGAGCTTGCACGCATTATGCTCAACGAGATTGAACTCCCCGATGGCGTTCGTGCCGAGGTGGGCGGCGAGATAGAATATGGCGACGAAGCTATGCCTCAGATACTTGGCGGCATCGTAATAGCTATGATTATAATATTCTTCTTCCTGCTCTTCAACTTCAAAAAGTTCGGCATAACTACAATATGTATGGTGGCGTTGGCGCTGATGATGCCTGGCACACTTGTCGGCCTCGGACTTATGGACCGCGCATTGGGTCTCACGTCCATCTTTGGCCTAATTACGCTCATGGGCATAATTATGCGTAACGAGATACTCATCTTCGAACACGCCAACGATATTGTAAATAAGTACGTTACGTGGAATCCACAATACACGCGCAACGACTACAACGAGGTGGTTCGCAAAGCCGCCATCGATGCAGGTAGCCGACGCATGGTGCCAATTTTCCTAACCACGGCAACCACAGCTGTTGGTGTTGTGCCTATGATTATTGCACAATCGTCGTTTTGGATGCCTGTGGGCGTAACAATCTTTACTGGCGGCATTGGCTCGCTCATTCTTGTGGTAACGGTGCTTCCTGTAGTTTATTGGAAAGTTAATCTCAAATGATAACTACTTATGAAAAAGGTATTTATAGCTATAATGACATTCGTGGCGTCGGCTGCTTCGGCGCAACAACAATATACGCTCGAACAGCTCATCGATTCGGCGCACCAAAACAACATAGCCATGCGCAACGCTC
>JBGUYH010000090.1:0-48732 GCA_045118595.1 Bacteroidales bacterium
ATAGTTCAAGGGATAGAACGGAAGTTTCCTAAACTTTAGATCCGAGTTCGAGTCTCGGTGAAGCCACTAACTAAATCGGTGATGAGCATCTTCGATATAACTATAATAGTAATTGCAGCAGCATCGCTCATTACCGGAATGCGTCGCGGACTTATTCGCGAACTTGCTGGATTTATGGGATATGTGGTAGGCATTTATTGTGCTGCCAAATTTAGTGGTATTGCTGAAAATGTACTCTCCACTCGTTTCTCCTTTTCTGGCATTGGTGCTATTAGTTTTATTATTACAATGGCTATTGTTGTTATCGCTGTTCATTTCATTGCCAATATAATAAACAGAGCCGTTGGAATGACAATACTAAGCCTACCCAATCGACTTTTAGGCGGATTATTTTGCGCATTAAAGAATATATTCATCATAAGTTGCTTAATTTGCATAGCCAACTATTTTGTTGACGATATATTAAGTGCAATAAGCCCTGAAGAGAAAGAAAAATCAATCTTCTATGGAATAATAACCGAAATTGCAACATATCTATTTCCATACATCGATTTTGGAATAAACAAACTCAGAGAAAGCATAGGATAAACATTGGCCTAATGAAAACTATTAGAATCATATCTGCTATCGTAGCCATTTGGCTAACTGCTTGTAACCAAGAGAGCCAAATGGAACTACCTGCCATAATAGCTAATGGCATGGTAATACAGCAAAATTCACAGATGACATTTTGGGGTCGCGCACTACCTGGCTCGCACATAACACTGCGCACCGATTGGGACTTTACTAGCACCACAACAGCTCAACCCGATAGTACTTGGCGAATTCCATTTCCCGTCATTGGCGCAGATAACAAACCTCACCGTATAGCCATCTCATCTGCAGATACATCTATTGTTATCGACGAAATTTTGATTGGCGAAGTATGGTTAGCATCCGGACAAGCTAATATGGCTATGCCACTTAGCGGATGGGAACCTGATAGCGTAGTTGGTGGAACTAAAGCTATAGCCGAAGCCAACGACGATAATATTCGATTCTTCAATATCGACAAGCACATATCATGGAAGAAAAACAACGTGCTACGCGGTCATTGGGCTAAAGCCACCCCCGAAAACGCAAAACTTTTTAGCGCTGTAGGATATTTCTTTGCACAAACACTACGCGATAGTCTGCACTTGCCTATTGCTATAATAAGTGCAGCAGTAAATAGTTCGACTTGTGAGGCATGGACAAACGACAAACAACTACTCAATAGCACCTATTTTGGGCATCGCGTATCGAACTTACCACAGCGTGCCAAAGAGATGGATGAATATTACCATTGGCTTAATTCTATGCCTAAGATAAAGCTACCAAGTTTTGACGACCAAGATGGACGTTTGGCTACAATACATACCAACGATGAATTCATCACAATGGCTACACCTAACTGCGACAATTGGGTATCGATACAGCTTCCTAAATATTGGGATAGCAAAGATTTAGGCGATTTCGATGGTGTTGTCTGGTTCGTCAAAAATGTAAGCATACCACAACGATGGGTTGGACATCAACTTGAACTCCACTTAGGAAATATCGACGACTGCGATATGACCTATATCAATGGTATATGCATTGGTGGATACAACACAAGTGGCTCGTGCGATGTACAACGTATCTATACCATACCTAGCAAATATGTACAGAGTTCAGTGCTAACCATAGCTATAAAAGTAACAGACACAAGCGGACAAGGTGGCTTTGGAGGTTGCGAGAATGGTATGCGTGTACAGCTATCGCCTACCGACTTTATATCAATTGAAGGTGATTGGAAATACAGACCTGTTGGAGAATTTTATGAAGATTATCTCGTTTTATTCGATCCGCTTGGCAATGTATTCTCTAATCGTCCACACCCATCATCATTCATGACACATCGTTCACCAGCAGCACTCTACTATGGTATGATTTATCCTATATCAAACTATAGCATTCAGGGCGTCATTTGGGCACAAGGCGAGGCAAACGTAAAATACGCTACAGCCTACGAAGAAACAATGCCGTTACTCGTTAATAGTTTCCGCGAAGCATTCAATAATCCACAAATGCCATTCTATTTTACGCAAATATCGCCATATCAATATGTTAGCGAATCGGCCAATCTGCGCGAAGCTCAACGACGTACCGCACAAAATGTTGATAACTGCAAAATGGTTTCTACATTGGATTTGGGTGAGTGCAAGAATATGCGTCCACCATACAAGAAAGAGGTTGCCGATCGCTTATCGCGACTTGCCTTGCATAATGTATATGGATATAAAAATATAACCGAATCGGGTCCTGTGCTAATTGACGTTAGCTTCAAAGGACAATTTGCAACACTCACATTCGAAAATGCAGAAGGTCTCTACAACGACCCTAGAGTTCCAAGTCAGTTCGAAATAGCTGGTGAAAACAAAGAATTCTTCACGGCAATGCCAATAATACAAGGCAACGAAATAAACCTATACTCACATGCAGTAAACTTTCCTCGATACGTCAGATACGCATATCGAAATTGTGCTACAGCAACACTTTTCAATAGCGATGGTTTACCTGCAGAATCATTCTACTTGATAGACAAATTAGAGTATTAAGCCGACCTATTTAAACACAGAAAATAAAGAGATGGGGCACTTGAATAAATATTTTCAAATGCCCCATCTTTTATTTTACTTATTTCAAAATCTAGGCAAGTATCTTCAATGCTTCATCAACTGACAAAGTTTGCTGTTCACCTGTCTGCATATTTTTAAGCGTTATAGTATTAGCTTCACGCTCTGTTTCGCCACACAATGCAACAAATGGAATACCTTTCTTATCGGCATATCCCATCTGCTTTTTCATTTTAGCAGCATCAGGGAATATTTCGGCACTTACACCCTTTGCACGTACACATGCCAATGTTTTCAACGAATATAGTTCATCAGCACCACCAAAGTTTACAAACATAACTTTGGTACGAGCAACAGCATCGTCGGGGAATAAGTTGAGCTGTGTCATAACATCATATATACGATCAGCACCAAAAGAGATACCAACACCCGACATATTATCGAGACCAAAGATACCCGTCAAGTTATCGTATCGACCACCACCTGTTATGCTGCCTATTTCAACATCATTAGCCTTAACCTCAAAAATGGCACCTGTGTAGTAGTTTAAACCACGAGCCAATGTAAGATCGAGTTCTACATTAAGTTTAAGATTCAACGCATCTATATAGCCAAATAGAGTTTCGAGTTCCTCAATACCCTTCTTGCCCGTTTCGCTTGTTAGTGTTGCCTTTAATACATCAAATTTTTCTTGACGCGTACCTGTCATCTTCAGAATAGGCTGCAACTTAGCTATCGAGTCGGCACTTAGCCCTTTCGATTCAAGTTCGGCATTCACATTATCCAAACCTATTTTGTCTAACTTATCAATAGCCACTGTTATATCAACTACAGCGTCGGCAGCACCTATGGCTTCAGCTATACCTGCAAGTACTTTGCGATTGTTAAGTTTTAGCGTAACGTTTATATTGAGTTTTTGATAAACCTCATCAACAATTTGGATGAGTTCAACCTCATTGATAAGAGAATCAGAGCCTACAACATCAACATCGCACTGATAAAATTCACGATAACGCCCCTTCTGCGGACGGTCAGCACGCCATACTGGTTGTATCTGATAACGCTTAAATGGGAATGTTAGCTCACCCTGATGCTGAACAACGAAACGCGCGAATGGCACAGTAAGATCGTAGCGCAAACCCTTTTCGCATATCTGCAATGCTGCTTTATCGGCATTGGCATGCAACGGAGCACCTGCTGATGTGATAAAATCACCAGAGTTCAAAATCTTAAACAACAACTTATCGCCCTCATCGCCATACTTACCGAGCAAAGTCGACAAGTTTTCCATTGCAGGCGTTTCGATAGGTTGGAAACCATAGCGTTGAAACACAGCTCTAACTGTGTCGAATATATAATTGCGGCGCACCATCTCTTGCGCTCCAAAATCTCGTGTTCCTTTCGGAATTGATGGTTTTGTAACTGTTGCCATTATGTTGGTGTAATTTTATTCTTTTTTCAGAGTGCAAAGATAAAAATTAATGATGAATGGTTGATGATATACGCCTAATTTGCACATCACCTACTGCAATCTATTTCACATCATTGACACACATATTTGCTCATACACACCCTTTTTCTCCTGCTAAAAGATGTCATAATCACGAATGTCATATTTTACAACCGAACAAACATTCTCTATTTATATAAAACATAATGTTGTGTATGATGTTTATTTGCAAATAAACCGCTAATTTTGCGCCATTATTTCAGAGATAGTAAATAACAGAAAAACAATATAGAAAAATGGCACAAGAAGACGTTTTCAAGAAGCTCGTTTCGCACTGTAAAGAGTATGGTTTCGTATTCCCAAGTAGCGAAATTTACGACGGACTTGGAGCTGTATACGACTATGGTCAGAACGGCGTAGAACTGAAAAACAATATCAAAAAATATTGGTGGGATGCAATGGTAAAACTCAACGACAACGTTGTTGGTCTTGATTCTGCCATTTTCATGCACCCAACTATTTGGAAAGCGTCGGGCCACGTCGATGCATTCAACGACCCACTTATCGACAACAAAGATTCAAAAAAGCGCTATCGTGCCGATGTACTTGTTGAAGAGCAACTTGCTAAGTACGATGAAAAAATAGAAAAAGAGATTGCAAAAGCAAAGAAGAAGTTTGGCGATTCGTTTGATGAACAGAAGTTCCGCGAAACCAATGCACATGTTGTCGAAATACAGGCTAAACGCGACGCTCTTCATACTCGCTTTGCAAAAGCACTTAACGATAACAACCTCGAAGACCTACGTCAGATTATAATTGACGAAGAGATTGTATGCCCAATTAGTGGCACACGCAATTGGACAGAAGTACGACAATTTAACCTTATGTTCTCAACTGAAATGGGTTCAACAGCCGATGGTTCGCTCAAAGTATATTTGCGTCCAGAAACTGCTCAAGGTATCTTCGTCAACTTCCTCAATGTACAGAAAACTGGTCGTATGAAAGTACCTTTTGGCATTGCCCAAATAGGTAAAGCATTCCGTAACGAAATTGTAGCTCGCCAATTCATCTTCCGTATGCGCGAGTTTGAACAGATGGAGATGCAGTTCTTCGTTCGTCCTGGCGAAGAGATGAAGTGGTTCGAATACTGGAAAGCCTTCCGTATGAAATGGCATCAGGCACTTGGCATGGGCGCAGAAAACTATCAGTTCCACGATCATGACAAACTTGCTCACTATGCCAATGCCGCTACCGATATTGAATTCCGTATGCCATTTGGCTTTAAAGAGGTTGAAGGTATCCACTCTCGTACCAACTTTGACCTTTCACAGCATGCTAAATATTCGGGCAAGAAGATTGAGTATTTCGACCCAGAAATCAACCAAAGCTACACTCCATTTGTTATCGAGACATCAATCGGTGTTGACCGTATGTTCCTCTCGATACTTGCTGGTGCATACACCGAAGAACAACTTGAAGGTGGCGATTCACGTGTAGTACTCAAGTTGCCAGCAGCCCTTGCTCCTGTAAAAGTAGCTGTTCTGCCTTTGGTAAAGAAAGATGGTCTGCCTGACAAAGCTCGCGAAATACTTAGCGCACTACGTCTCGATATGAATTGCCAATACGATGAGAAAGATTCGATAGGTAAACGCTATCGCCGTCAAGATGCTATTGGCACTCCATTCTGTGTTACCGTTGACCACCAAACACTTGAAGATAATACCGTAACTGTTCGCTATCGCGATAGCATGCAACAAGAACGTATCGATGCAAGCAAATTGCACGATCTTGTACTTGACAAAGTAAGTGGAAAAGAACTCTTTAAGATTTTGGCAGAAGCCAAGAAAGAGGCTTAATCATCTTAGTTTTAAATAACGATTTAAAAGCGTGAACTTGTATTGAACAAGTTCACGCTTTTTTTGTGAATATATTGCCGTATTACATCATGTATATACTTTGTGACAATTACATTATGCATAGGTTCTATTAGTTCTGCGAAACAATTAAACGAAAACATTAGAATTGGCAAATGCTTTTAACAAAAAAAGAGCGTTGCTCATTTTCGAACAACGCTCTTTTATATGCTATTTTCTTATATAAGAAAATTACTTGTCGCCACGTATAGCTGCGATACCTGGGAGGATTTTGCCTTCCATATATTCGAGCATAGCGCCACCACCTGTCGATACGTAAGAAACTTTATCAGCAAGTTTATTCTTATTGATAGCAGCAACAGAGTCACCACCACCGATAAGGGTGAATGCACCATTCTTCTGAGTTGCATTAGCCACAGCCTGAGCTACAGCAGATGTACCCTTAGCAAACTTGTCGAATTCGAATACGCCCATAGGACCATTCCAAAGTACAGTTTTGCTGTTTGCAATAACGTCAGAGAAGAGTTTGATTGACTCATCAGCAATATCAAGACCCATCCAACCATCAGGTGTCTCGTCTGCCTTGCTAACGTTGCTATTGGCATCTTTATCAAATTTATCTGCATTAACGGCATCAACAGGGAGAAGAAGCTTTACACCCTTCTCTTTAGCCTTAGCAAGCACCTCTTTTGCTACGTCAAGACGATCTTCTTCGCAAAGCGAGTTACCAATCTTACCACCCATAGCCTTGATGAAAGTGTATGTCATACCACCACCGATGATGAGGTTATCAACACGATCGAGAAGGTTGTTGATGATGTTAATCTTATCAGATACCTTAGCACCGCCCATGATAGCTGTAAAAGGCTTTTGTGCGCTCTTGAGCACCTTGTCCATTGCTTCAACTTCCTTGTTGATAAGGAAACCAAACATCTTTGCATCTTCAGCGAAGAAGTCAGCAATAACAGCTGTAGAAGCATGCTTACGGTGTGCAGTACCGAATGCATCGTTTACATATACATCAGCATACGAAGCGAGCTTCTTAGCAAAATCTTTCTGCTTTGCCTTGATCTCTTTCTTTGCATCTTCGAACTTAGGATCGTCTTTTTCGATGCCACGTGGTTTACCCTCCTCTTCTGCATAGTAACGAAGATTTTGAAGAAGAAGAATCTCACCCATCTTAAGGTTCTTTGCAGCTTCGTCGGCTGCTGCACAATCGTCAGCGAACTGAATCTTACCAAGGTATTTTTCAATAGCTGGAACGATTTGTTTCAATGAGAATTTAGGATCGCCCTCTTGTGGATTAACATTTTTAGGCTTACCCATGTGGCTCATCAAGATTGCTGCACCACCGTCAGCTATTACTTTCTTGATTGTTGGAAGAGCACCACGAATACGAGTGTCGTCAGAAACTTCACCAGTCTCTTTGTTCAAAGGTACATTGAAGTCAACACGAATGATTGCCTTCTTGCCTTTGAAATTGTAGTTGTCAATTAAGATCATGACTTTTTTATTATTTTGTGTTTTCGTTTATTCTTGCCGCAAAAATACTAATTACTAATGACAAATGACGAATTACTAATGACTAATTATAAGTCACTAATAGTCAATAATGATTTTTACAAATAGGAATTCGTAGTTTATCAGTTAGTGCTATATCGTTGTGCTATTTCGTCTAAACATTGATTTACCTCATCAACAGTTGGTGCTTGCAACATTTTTATCTTCAAATCGCGAAAATCGGGTAATCCTTTGAATGATATAGCCATATGGCGTCGCATATGTAGTATGGCTCTACGTTCATCGTGTATCCACTCTAAAGTGTCGGCAAGTTGCTGCTTAATGCGTCGTACATGCTCGGTTATGGTTGGTGATTGCAACTCTTCACCTGTTTGCAAATAGTGTTTCACCTCTTCAAACACCCACGGTTTACCTATCGATGCTCGACCTATCATGATGGCGTCCACTCCATATTTGTCAAAACATTCACGTGCTCGCTGAGCTGTACATATATCACCATTACCAATAACGGGTATGTGCATTCTTGGATTTTTCTTTACTTCGCCAATGAGTGTCCAATCGGCTTCACCTGTGTACATTTGAGCTCGGGTGCGCCCATGTATAGTTATGGCACTAATGCCAACATCTTGCAATCGTTCGGCTGTGTCGACTACAAATTTCGACTCTTCGTCCCATCCCAAACGTGTTTTGACAGTAACTGGCGTATGTTTAACTGCTTTTACTATTTCAGCTGTCATTTGCACCATCTTAGGTATATCGCGAAGCATACCAGCTCCGGCACCTTTGCCTGCTATTTTCTTTACTGGACAACCGAAATTTATGTCTATAATATCTGGACCAGCTTCTTCTACTATCTTAGCTGCCTCAACCATAGGTTCTATCTCACGCCCGTATATTTGTATGCCTACTGGCCGTTCTTGAGGCATTATAGTGAGCTTTTTCATGCTCGATTCTACGTCGCGAATAATAGCATCGGCACTTACAAACTCGGTGTACATCAAATCAGCTCCGTAACTTTTGCAGAGATTACGAAATGGGATGTCGGTTACATCTTCCATTGGTGCTAACAAGACGGGTTGTGGTCCAAGGTCGAGGTCTTTTATTTTCATCTTTGTTGTTGTAAAAAAGGAGTTACAACTACATCCGTGTTGCAACTCCTCGATTTATATTGCTTATTTTATTTTTACTTCTTCACAAATTCTGTTTGCGAGTTGTCGTAGTTCAAATAGTACTTACCTTTTGCGAGCCCTGCTATGTTTATGCTCGAGCCATATCCTTTGAATACTATGCCACCAAATTGGTCATATATTTCATACATTGTTTCACCTGAGAATGATATTGTTGCATCACCTTGCTTGTATGTTATAGCTGGAGTTGTAACAATGGCAACGGCTTCTTTCGAATAGACTGATATTTTCTTGTTATCTGACTGACGAACTCTAAATTTGTTCGGACCGCTATGTGTTCGTACTTTTACTTCGTAATCGTTAGGCTTATTGCGACCTTTACCACGCACTTCACCCACTTTCACCCATTTATTCCATCTATATTGCTCAATAATAAATGGTATAGAACCAGTTTCGCCTGTAGTTGAAAATTTCAAAACACCATCTTTCACGCTAACTGCTCCAAACTTAGCTGGTTGCTTAACTTGCAATGCATAAGTATTGAGCACCATAGGGGTGCAATCGTCTTTATACTTGATGGCTACAGTAACTTCGTCACCAACTGAAAAACCATATACCGAAAGGTCTATTTCAAACGCACTTGAGTTAATTTCATCAGTTGTTATCATACCATTAACAGTCACCTCATAGGCACAAAAACCTACACCTGATGGAGCAAACGGATTACGTACGTATATATTTTCACCTTGATATGTACCTTTCACAACGAGTTCATCTGCTTTGGCTGTAAGCGTTGTAAATATACCAATCAACAGACTCAACGCGATCAGAATTTTTCTCATATTTTGAATCTAATTTTTTTGAGCGAACAATTTTAGTAATTTTTTACTATTCTCCCAAAAGAAAAATTAAAAAATAGCAATATTTATTTATTCTTTCATATTCTCAACCCACAAACCATCGCTTTTTATAATATCTATTAGTTCGTGAATAGCCTCTTCTTCGGGTATAGCACGTTTGAGTTGTTCTTTTCCCTTATATAACGATATTTTACCATGACCTGCACCTACATATCCGTAGTCGGCATCAGCCATTTCACCTATTCCATTGACAATGCAACCCATAACAGCTATCTTCAATCCTTTCAAATGGCCAAATGTTGCTTTTATTTTTTGAGTTGCTGCTTGTATGTCGTAGAGAGTGCGTCCGCAGGCTGGGCATGAGATAAACTCTGCTCGCTCAAAACGTACATTAGTAGCTTGCATTATCTGCAATTCTGTCTCATCTATTACATTTTGAGTCTGTAGTTCGTTAGATAAGATAAGACCATCAATAAGACCATCGATAAAGAGCAATCCGGCATCGGTTGCAGCTTTGAGCTGAAAGGCTTCGATTTGACTATCGGTGTATGATAAATAGGCCACAAACGGAGCTTTTATTCCGTATTTATTGAGCGTTAGTACCATAGCACGCAACTCTGCTGTCGGATTCGTGGTTTGAGGCACGCCTACTATAGCGATGTTGCTATTTTGCTTAAGTGCAGCAAGTGTTTCTGATGTCAGTTCTGACAAGGTAAGTCTCAATAGCGATGGTTGTTGCACAGCTGCAATATCTTCTATGCTGATATAGTCATATGCTTTTAGTTCGGCACTTGTAACTGGCTTGTTAGCTCCACCAACTTGTCCAACGCTATAGGTTTGTCGTTTCACATACTCATATGGCGAATATGTCGATGCATCGACCGAAGCAACATGTGCATGTCCTTTTTTGCTCTTAATATAATCGACCAACTGAGTGGCAACAGGTACTTCAGCTTCAGGGGCTTCGGTTAGCGACACACGAATTGTATCGCCAATGCCATCGATAAGTAATGCTCCGATGCCAGCTGCCGATTTGATACGTCCTTCGGTATCGCTACCTGCTTCGGTAACGCCAAGATGAAGCGGATAAACAGTGCCATTCTGACGCATTGTCGCAACAAGTTGTCGAACTGTTTGCACCATCACGCGTGTATTCGATGATTTTATGCTTATCACGATACGATGAAAATCAAGGCTTTCAAGAGCTCTAATATATTCTATGCACGAAGCTACCATTCCTTGTGGTGTGTCGCCATATTTAGCCATGATACGATCGGACAAAGAGCCATGATTAACACCTATGCGCAGTGTTGTACCATGTTGCTTACAAATTTCGACAAGAGGTTTCAACTTCGCTGTTATTAACGCATTCCACTCTTCGTCGGTCATTTTATCGGCCTCCGAATCGAATATTTTACGTTCGCCAGTAAAATTTCCGGGGTTGATACGTACTTTCTCTACATTAGCAGCTGCAATAAGTGCTGCATGTGGATTAAAATGCACATCGGCGACAAGAGGCGTGAGATAACCTTGAGAACGCAACATATCATGAATATTGCGAATATTTTCAGCCTCTGGACGACCTTGAGTAGTCAATCTGACAATTTCGCCACCTGCCTCTATTATTTTGATAGCCTGTTTTACCGACGATTCGGTATCATTAGTATCAGTTGTAGTCATCGACTGTATTCTGATGGGAGATGCACCTCCTATTGTAATTTCACCAACTTGAACTTGGGTGGTTTTGATGCGGCTATATTCAAATAAAGAATCGGTGTACGATAATGTATCCATGGTTTTTGTAAAATAATTATGCAAAGATAGAAACTAATGACGAAATTCTACCCCCGAACGGCTAATTACTTAACCTCACGAGCTAGAACTATCAATTCTTAATTTTTTGCGTAATTTTGTCGTTAACGAAACAATAGAAGAATACTATGTCAGTAAGCGTAGAGAACATCACAAAAACATACGGCAAGCAAAAAGCCCTCGACAATGTATCGTTTAGCATTGAAAATGGTGAAGTTGTAGGCTTTTTAGGTCCAAATGGGGCTGGAAAATCAACAATGATGAAAATAATAACGGGCTACATCACGCCCGACAGTGGTGTGGTACACGTATGCGGACAACCTATAAGTGGCAACTCAACCGAAATACGACGACTCATTGGATACTTACCCGAACACAATCCACTGTATCTCGATATGTACGTTAGAGAGTACCTAACTATGGTTGCTGGTATATATAAACTCAACAATACACATCAACGAGTAAACGACATTGTGGAACGCACAGGACTAACCCCAGAGAGCCATAAACTAATAGGAGCCTTATCAAAAGGATACCGACAACGTGTTGGCATTGCTCAGGCATTAATAAGCGACCCACAAGTTATCATTCTCGACGAACCAACAACTGGCCTCGACCCAAACCAAATCATCGAGATACGCGAATTGATAAAAAATATAGGCAAAGAGAAAACGGTAATACTCTCAACACACATCATGCAAGAGGTTGAAGCCGTGTGCGACCGTGTCATAGTCATCGACCATGGACATAAACGAGCCGATGGTTCGATAGAGAGCATTGCCCAAACAAACCACGAGAAGCATATTATCACAGCCGAATTTAGCACCGCAACTAACATCGAACTACTTAGAGCTGCACTACCACAAGCCAACATTGAAAATATAACCAACAACAAGTTCAGAATAGTGGCAGATAACGATTTGCGCAGCACAATTTTCCGATTCGCTTTGAATAATAACTTAGAGCTAATTGAACTACATGCTGAGCCTAACGACATGGAACGACTATTCCACGAACTAACATCTTCGCATTCAACGCAGAATTAAAATATCTACCTTTTTAGTTTTGGCTATTAGCTTTATCGAAATAAAAAGATTAATTTTGAACTGAATTAAGTAAAATATAACATCTAAACTAAAATTCTTGATATGACTACTACTATTGTTGTCGTCTTTATTTTGGGTTATATGCTCATAGCCCTCGAAGGACTGACAAAAGTGAACAAAGCTGCCATTGCGTTGCTTATGTGTACCCTCTGTTGGGCACTCTATGCAGTTGGTGGCTTTTCTGTTGCCGATGGTGGCTTTGAAAGCACAGCTGGATTAGGTGAAATAATTGAACACTATTTAGGCGACACTGGCACTACCCTATTTTTCCTTATGGGTGCTATGACTATTGTTGAAATTGTTGACCAGCATGGTGGTTTCGACTTCGTAACCAATAAACTTATTACTAAAAATAAAAGATTGCTACTATGGAAAGTAGCATTCGTAACAGCGTTTTTGTCGGCTTTGCTCGATAACCTCACCACATCTATTGTGATGATAATGATTTTGCGTACTCTTGTACCCGACAAGCTCGAACGTATGAAATATGCCTGCATAGTTATCATTGCAGCCAACTCTGGTGGTGCGCTCTCGCCTATTGGTGACGTAACCACCATCATGCTTTGGAACGGCAAGCAAGTAACAGCTTCTGGAGTTACATCAATGTTGCTCATTCCATCAGTTGTATCGTTCGTAGTACCTACATTCATAATGCAATTCTCGCTGCACGGTGAGATAGAACCAACACGTACCAAATACAAACTACGCAATGTACCAATCACCACCTTCCGCCGACATCTGATATTCATACTTGGTGTGGGTGGTTTATGCAGTGTACCTCTATTCCATCTCATCACCGACCTTCCACCTTTCTGCGGCATATTGCTTGTGTTAGGTGTCATGTGGACTGTTACCGAAGTATTTCATCGTGACAAAGCCGAAGATGACCCAACAGCCAAACGTGTTAGTTTTGTGCTTACACGCATCGACCTTAGCACCATTATGTTCTTCCTTGGTATCTTGATGGCCGTTTCGGTATTAGCACAGATAAAAGTACTGGCTCATTTGGGTGAATGGCTCAATGTCATTAGCGATGGCAATCACTACCTTGTAACTGGCGCCATTGGTGTTCTCTCGGCTATTGTGGATAATGTACCTTTGGTGGCAGGTTCTATGGGTATGTATCAAATCGACCCAATGGGTGGCGATTTCGGCGTCGATGGCATCTTCTGGCAATTACTTGCTTACTGCGCTGGCGTTGGTGGTTCAATGCTTATCATTGGTTCTGCTGCTGGTGTTGTCGTTATGGGATTGGAAAAAATCGACTTCGGTTGGTATGCCAAACATATATCGTGGCTCGCTTTTATTGGATATATCAGTGGTATGGCGGTCTACTTTATACAACATCACTTATTATTCGGAATATAAATAAAAAGATTTATCTTTGCGCTGTTGTTGATAATCCAACAACACTCGGGGTGCTGATGTTTGGCAACAAACAAAGGCTGAGATGATACCCATTGAACCTGATGCGGGTAATGCCGTCGGAGGAAACATAAGAGTTGAATCGATAAATATTTTATTTTAGATATACCTCGAGTATTTGGTTGCTTACAGCCAAATACCCGAGGTTTTTATTTACACAGCAATGAATATCACAGTCAATAACAAAACAACCGAAACCGCGGCTACAACATTATTGGCACTGAGCCAAGAGTTGCAACTGCCACAAAAAGGTGTAGCTGTGGCCATTGAAAATAAGATGATACCACGCACCGAATGGGAGCAAACATTATTGCATGATGGCGACAATATCATTATCATCAAAGCTGCATGCGGAGGATAGAGATGCTACAATTCATATCACACTACACAAACCAATATAGTTATCTCGACTCCATACAAATGGCACTCGATGGTGGCTGCCGATGGATTCAGTTGCGCATGAAAGATGCGCCCGACAACGAAGTGCGGCATATAGCGCTGCAAGCACAACAATTATGTCGCAACGTTGGGGCTACATTCATCATCGATGACCGCGTCGATTTGGTGTATGATATAAAAGCCGATGGTGTACACCTTGGTAAAAACGATATGCCAATATCCGAAGCCAGAAAAATATTGGGCAACAATTTTATCATTGGCGGTACAGCAAACACCTTCGATGATGTTGTGGCACACTATGAAGCATCGGCCAACTATATAGGTTGTGGTCCGTTTCGTTTTACCACAACGAAACAAAAATTATCGCCACTGCTTGGACTTGAAGGATACAACAGCATTGTAAAACAAATGCGCACACATGGCATAGATATTCCCATTGTTGCCATTGGTGGAATAACCGCCAATGACATACCTGCCATAATGCAAACTGGTGTGAGTGGAATAGCTCTAAGTGGCACAGTATTGCGTGCAAGCAACCCAACAGAAGAGATGAAACGACTTTTGAAAATAATAGAACCATGAGCAAATTAATAATAGCCGGACGCGAGTTTAATTCGCGCCTTTTCCTCGGAACAGGTAAGTTCAGCAACAACGAACTTATGGCACGTGCCATAGAGGCATCGCAGACAGAAATGGTAACCGTGGCAATGAAACGCATTGAACTCGATGACAAACACGACGACCTTCTGACTCACATTACGCAGCATCCTAATATTCAGCTGCTACCCAATACTAGTGGTGTTCGTACAGCAGAAGAGGCCGTATTTGCTGCACAAATGGCTCGTGAAGCATTTGGCACTAATTGGCTCAAACTCGAGATTCATCCCGACCCACGCTACCTCTTGCCTGATTCGGTTGAGACACTCAAAGCTACAGAACAACTAGTGAAACTTGGTTTCGTTGTTCTGCCGTATTGCCAAGCCGACCCAACTCTATGCAAACACCTTGAAGAGGCTGGCGCTGCGACTGTGATGCCCTTAGCTGCTCCTATTGGCACAAACAAAGGACTGCGCATGAAGGACTTTTTACAAATCATAATTGAACAAGCCACTGTACCAGTAGTTGTCGATGCTGGCATTGGCGCACCAAGTCATGCAGCAGAAGCTATGGAAATGGGTGCCGACTGCTGCCTCGTCAACACGGCTATAGCTGTAGCTGGCGACCCTGTAGCAATGGCTAACGCATTCCGCATGGCAGTAGAAGCTGGTCGACAAGCCTACGAAGCTGGATTAGGCGCTATTAGCAACTGCGCCGAAGCATCGTCGCCACTCACTTCATTCCTCAACATCTAAACAACAACAATATCTATTTTATGCCACAAGACAACAAAGCATACGCAAAACGAGAGAAATACTATATGAGCGGAAAATTGTTTCCGCAAATTAAAGTTGGAATGACCAAGGTGAATCTTACACCTACTGTCAGTGTCGATGAACAAGGTAACAAACGCTACGAGAGCAATGCCCCTGTATACATCTACGACACAAGCGGTCCGTTCTCCGACCCTAACATCGAAGTCGACCTAAAAAAGGGGCTGCCACGTCTACGTCAACAATGGATTCTCGATCGCAACGATACCGAACAACTCAATCAAGTAACCTCGGAATATGGTCATCTGCGCCTTGCCGACAGCTCGCTCGATGCTCTTCGCTTTGAGCACATACAACTACCACGCCGAGCACAAAAAGGGAAAGCGATAACTCAGATGGCCTATGCTAAAGCTGGTATTATAACACCAGAAATGGAGTATGTTGCTATTCGCGAGAATATGAATTGCGAAGAATTAGGCATCAAGTCACACATCACACCTGAGTTTGTGCGCGATGAAATAGCACGTGGTCGTGCCGTGTTACCTGCCAACATCAACCACCCAGAAAGTGAACCAATGATTATTGGTCGTAATTTCGCAGTAAAGATTAATACCAACATTGGCAACTCAGCAACGACATCGTCAATTGAAGAAGAAGTTGACAAAGCTGTGTGGAGTTGCAAATGGGGAGGCGACACACTGATGGATCTCTCTACGGGCGACAATATACATGAGACACGCGAATGGATAATTCGCAATTGCCCCGTTCCTGTTGGCACTGTACCTATCTACCAAGCCCTTGAAAAAGTTAATGGCAAAGTAGAAGACCTAACATGGGAGATATATAAAGACACACTCATTGAACAATGCGAACAAGGTGTCGACTATTTTACAATACACGCAGGCATACGCCGACAAAATGTACACTTAGCCGATAATCGTTTGTGTGGCATTGTAAGCCGTGGCGGTTCGATAATGAGCAAATGGTGTCTTATTCACGATAGAGAGAGTTTCCTCTACGAACACTTCGATGACATTTGCGACATAGTAGCTCAATATGATGTTGCTCTCTCGCTCGGCGATGGCTTACGTCCTGGTTGCACTGCCGACGCCAACGATGCTGCACAATTTGCAGAACTCGATACAATGGGCGAACTTGTCACACGCGCTTGGGCTAAAAACGTACAAGCATTCATAGAAGGACCTGGTCATGTGCCTATGCACAAGATACAAGAAAATATGGAACGCCAAATTAGTCACTGCCACGAAGCTCCGTTCTACACACTTGGTCCTATTGTTACCGACATTGCTCCAGGCTACGATCACATCACTTCAGCTATTGGTGGCGCACAAATAGCATGGCTCGGCACTGCTATGCTATGCTACGTAACACCCAAAGAACACTTAGCACTACCAAATCGAGAAGATGTGCGAGTAGGTGTTGTAACATATAAAATTGCAGCTCACGCAGCCGACCTAGCGAAGGGGCATCCAGGAGCTACCATTCGCGACAATGCACTGTCGAAGGCTCGTTTCGACTTCCGTTGGCGCGACCAGTTCCATCTATCGCTCGACCCTGAACGTGCTCTGCAATATTTTGAAGAGGCTGGTCATACCGATGGAGAGTATTGTACTATGTGCGGACCAAACTTCTGCGCTGCAAAACTCACTCACGACCTCAGAAAATTGAAATAGATGGAATTAACAAGCCAACAAAAACAACGTTACAATAGACACATCATACTCGACGGATTTGGCATCGAGGGGCAACAACGCTTGCTTCAATCAAAAGTACTTTTGGTTGGAGCAGGTGGCTTGGGCTCACCCGTTGCCCTATACTTGGCAGCTGCTGGAGTGGGTACCATTGGCATCATTGATGGCGATATGGTAAGCATCACCAATCTACAACGACAAGTGCTACACACCACTGCCGATGTAACTCGCCCTAAGGTTGATGTGGCCGACGAACGCATCAGAGCTATCAACCCAGATGTGAAGGTGGAAAAATATGAGGTATACCTAAGTCAGAACAATGCACTCGATATTATCCGCCCATATGACTTTATTATCGACGGCACCGATAATTTCGCTACAAAATACATTGTCAACGATGCTTGCATTATGCTCGGAAAGGCATTTTGCATGGGCGGTATTAATCGATATAGCGGACAACTAATGACACACGTGCCCTCATCGGCTTGTTATCGTTGCTTATTTCCCGAACCACCAGCAAAGTCTGATGTTGAAACATGCGCCATGGTCGGAGTATTAGGCAGCATTGCAGGTATACTTGGTACCATCCAAGCCACCGAATGCATAAAGTATTTGGCAGGAGTGGGCGAACTGCTTACTAATACCATGCTCACATTCGATGCACTCACCATGCAATGGCAACGATTCAACTTTACACAACGCAACGATTGTGCCCTTTGTGGCGATAACCCTACTATAACAGAGCTGAAAGAGTATGCTTTCAAGCCTTGCAAATCAAAAATATAACTAAGATGTTTTCTGACGAACTAAAAAACATAAGTTGGGACGAGACAACCGAACGCATAGCCGCCATGCGCGACAATGATGTTCGACGCGCTTTGGCTAAAAGCCATTGCGAGGTCAACGATTTCATGGCACTACTCTCGCCTGCTGCTGAACCTTATTTGGAAACTATGGCACGCCTCTCACGCAAATATACCGAAGAGCGTTTTGGCAAAACCATATCGATGTTTATTCCACTCTACATCACCAACTCATGCACCAACTCATGCATATACTGTGGCTTTCATCGCGAAAATCCAATGGCTCGCATCATACTAACACCAGAACAGATTGAAAACGAATACAAGACAATAAAAGAACTTGCCCCATTTGAAAACATACTGCTCGTTACTGGTGAAAACCCTGCAAAAGCTGGTGTGCCATACTTAGCCACCGCCATCGATATTGCTAAGAAGTACTTTTCTAATATCAAAATTGAGGTCATGCCACTCAAAGCCGAAGAGTATGCCGAACTTATCAAACATGGTCTGAATGGTGTTATATGTTTCCAAGAAACCTACAATCGCGAACACTACAACATCTATCACCCACGAGGAATGAAGAGCCTCTTCGATTGGCGTTGTGATGGCTTCGACCGCATGGGACAAGCTGGTGTTCATTCCATTGGCATGGGTGTGCTTATCGGATTGGAGAAGGAGTGGCGCACCGACGTTACTATGATGGCTTATCATCTGCGTTATTTGCAAAAACACTATTGGCGCACAAAATACTCGGTCAACTTCCCTCGAATGCGCCCTGCTCAAAACGAAGGTTTCCAACCCAACAGCATCATGACCGACCGACAATTAGCTCAAGCAACATTCGCTATGCGCATTTTCGACCACGATGTTGACATTTCATACTCAACACGCGAACCTGCTTACATCCGCGACAACATGTGCACACTGGGCGTTACAACCATGTCGGCTGAGAGTAAAGTCAACCCAGGAGGTTATCACACATACCCACAAGCACTAGAACAGTTCACAGTGAGCGATGAACGCACTGCTAAGGTTATCAACCAACGACTCAAAGAACTTGGTCGAGAACCTGTGTGGAAAGATTGGGATGCATCGTTCGACTTGTTTGGCAAAGCTGCCGTATGATTATAGTTATAACACAACCTTTTTTTGTGGTCGATGAGGTTAGCCGTATCATAAATCTATTTGAACAGCGCCACATCGACCGCTTACATCTGCGCAAACCAAACGCTACACCCACACAGATTGAAGAGTTGCTACAACAGATTCCAGAGGCTTATTATAGTCGTATCAGCATACACGACTTTCATCATCTGGCACAGCAATATAATTTAGGTGGTATTCACCTTACTTCACGACACCCCATTGCACCACCACAGTGGCAGCGTATGCTATCAACTAGTTGCCATTCCATCAGCGAACTTGCACAACGACGCACTGAGTCATTCGACTATTTATCGCTCAGCCCCATCTTTGATAGCATATCAAAACATGGCTACCACGCTGCGTTTACCCCTGACCAACTGATGCAAGCACAGCAAATGGGCATCATCGACAAACACGTGATGGCTTTGGGTGGCGTTACATTCGACAAGGTACAACAAGTGCAACAAATGGGCTTTGGAGGTGCAATGATATTAGGCGACGCATGGAAATAGTACTTAGCATAGCTGGCAGCGACCCATCTGCAGGCGCTGGCATTCAGCAAGATTTGAAGACCATAACAGCACTCGGATGCTATGGCGCTACCGTTATTACGGCACTTACATCACAAAATACACTGGGCGTACAAAACTCGATAGCTGTACATGCCGATGTGGTGAGTTCACAGTTGCGTTCGGTGCTGAGCGATTTAGAAATCGACGCTATTAAAATTGGACAAATACCCAATAGCGATGTAGCCAAAGTGGTGGCACACGAACTTGCTCTCTACTTAGAGCAACACCATGTGCCTATTGTGTACGACCCTGTGATGATTTCGACAAGTGGGAAACGACTTATGGATGCCGAATGTCTATCTACTGTTTGCCAACTGCTATTCCCACTCTGCACACTCATCACACCAAATATACCTGAAGCACATACACTACTTGGTAATACAAACATTGACAATATTGGCACCAAGTTGGTACAACACTATAGTACTGCATTTCTGATAAAAGGTGGACATGCTGAAGGCTCGGCGATGACCGACAACCTATACTGCACCGACGGCACACAACACTCTTTTACAGCATCTAAAATAACAAGTCACAACCTACATGGCACAGGTTGTACACTATCATCGGCCATAGCAGTGGCATTGGCTAAAAAATATAGTTTACCCAATGCTGTAGAGCAAGCCAAACAAGTTATAACACGTGCAATAAGAAATGGGCAAAATTTAGGCATAGGACACGGTAATGGTCCGTTATGGGTAACTACCGAATGAAATAGGGACTTAGCACTATCACAGCACTAAGTCCCCTGCAAACTCCAAGCTACCATTGTTGTAGCTCGATGTAAACAAGTGCGATATGTATCGCTATCAAAACACTATTTCTATCTGATAAACAGCAGTTCACGATATTTTGGTAATGGCCACAAACTGTCATCTACAATAAGTTCCAACTTATCTATTTGGTAACGAATTTCATCGAACATAGGCTCAACATTGTCGTGATAAGCAATAGCCTTTTCGTATTCGCCCTCTATCTTGTTGGCAACTTTGCGTGCATTGACAAGGTCTTCAACCAAACGTTCTATAGTTGAAGTGCGCTCTGCAATCTCTTCAATGAGTTTAATGTTGCGAGCCGATAATTTTTCAGCCTTTTCAGATGGGAATATAGCTGCCATATTCTCCACATTCTTCAGCAACTGCGATTGATAACAAGTTGCTACAGGTATGATGTGGTTCATAGAAAGGTCACCCAACACACGTGCCTCTATCTGTATCTTCTTGGTATATGTCTCCCACTTTACTTCGTTGCGAGCCTCAAGTTCTTTTTTAGTCATTACACCAAGACTCTCGAACATCTTGATACTATCGGCATCGAGATAACGTTCGAATATCTTTGGACACGACTTTTCTACATCGAGACCTCGCTTAGTAGCCTCAACTACCCATTCATCGCTATAACCATTGCCATCGAAACGAATAGGCTTACATGTTTTTATATCTTCACGCAACACATCGATGATGGCATGGAAAGTTGCTGTATGTTCTGTGCCATCGAACTTTGCTGCTATCTGAGCTATGCGTGCATCGACACGTTTCTTAAAGTCAGCAAGGGCTTCTGCAACGGCACTATTAAGTGTTGTCATGGCCGATGCGCAGTTAGCTTCTGAACCTACAGCACGGAACTCAAAACGGTTGCCAGTGAAGGCGAATGGGCTGGTACGGTTGCGATCGGTATTATCGATGAGCAATTCTGGTATCTCAGGTATGTCCATTTTAAGTCCCTGCTTACCAACCATAGCGAGAATATCATCTTTGTCGGCCTTCTCAATATGGTCGAGCAATTCCGATACTTGTTTGCCCAAAAACGAAGAGATAATAGCAGGAGGTGCTTCGTTAGCGCCCAAGCGATGTGCATTGGTAGCACTCATGATGCTAGCTTTGAGCAATCCGTTGTGACGATATACACCCATAAGTGTCTCAACAATGAAAACGGCAAAACGTAGGTTCTGCTCAGGTGTCTTGCCTGGTGCATGCAGCAACACGCCATTGTCTGTGCTAAGACTCCAGTTATTGTGTTTACCACTACCATTGATACCATCAAACGGCTTTTCGTGCAGCAACACACGGAAACCATGTTTGCGAGCGACACGCTTCATAACCGACATAATGAGCATGTTATGGTCAACGGCCAAGTTAGTCTCTTCAAATATAGGAGCAAGCTCAAACTGGTTAGGTGCAACTTCATTGTGACGTGTTTTGCACGGAATACCTAATTCGAGCGATACAATCTCAAGTTCTTTCATAAAAGCAGCCACACGCTCAGGTATGCTACCAAAGTAGTGATCGTCCATCTGCTGATTTTTGGCAGAGTCGTGACCCATGAGTGTGCGACCTGTAAGCAACAAGTCGGGACGAGCGGCATACAAACCCTCATCAACCAAGAAATACTCCTGCTCCCAACCTAAATTAGATGTTACCTTTTTTACACTTTTATCGAAGTAGTGACATACTTCAGTAGCCGCAACATTAACAGCATGCAATGCACGCAAGAGTGGTGCCTTATAGTCGAGGGCTTCACCACTATACGATATAAATACTGTAGGAATGCAAAGAGTGTCGTCGATGATAAAAACAGGCGATGTAGGATCCCATGCTGAATAGCCACGTGCCTCAAATGTTGAACGAATGCCGCCACTAGGGAACGACGAAGCATCGGGCTCTTGCTGCACAAGCAACTTGCCACTAAACTCTTCTACCATTCCGCCTTTGCCATCGTGCTCAATAAACGAGTCATGCTTTTCGGCAGTACCTTCGGTAAGTGGCTGAAACCAATGCGTGTAATGTGTTACGCCATTTTCAACGGCCCACTGCTTCATACCTGCAGCTACCGCATCGGCTATCGAACGATCGAGGCGTGCGCCATTATCCATCACGTCGATCATCTTGTCAAATACATCTTTTGGCAAATATTTGTACATCTTCTCACGATTGAATACCTTTTTGCCAAAATAGCTTGCTGGTCGTTCGCTTGGTAGCTCAACGCTGAGAGGCTTCTTTTTGAACGCCTCACCTACAACTTGAAATCTTAGAGGTTGCATATAGTTATATTTTTTATTTAACTCTCAACTTTTGATTGCAAATAAAAAGAAACATCTACTAAATGAACATAAATTGTAATATTTTATTTGTTAATAAATGAATAATCTTACAAACTGAAAAAATATCATTAATATCCATACTATATTATTATCAAATTAAAATAATAATGGGCTATTTTATTATAAAATGCATTTTTAAGCTTTTAGAATATATGAAATAAATTCATTCGAGTGTTTTTTATTTTACATATTTTACTTCATCGATATAGTTCTTTCAAATACTAGACAAGAGTCCATATTTGGCACTAGGAGATTATTTACTTAGCTCAGAAACAAAGAACATGATTGAATTCTGTAATTCATAACTCATTATAACAAAAAGCCCCCACCTAGCATCATCTGCCAGATGGGGACTCTGTTAACCTTGTATTGTATTCGGTAATTAGAAAACTTGCTTACCTAAAGAGATGATTTTCTGTCCGACTTTTAAACCGTGTTTGGAAATGTTTCCTTCGTTAATCTCGAAGTTTAGTTTACCGCCTTCTGGCACAAACGAGATACCAGCACCTTGAGCACACATACCTTTTGCACCACTCACAATTAGCACTTTATTATCTGCTTGAGCCAATACTAATGCGTTCATCTGCGAACTCTTCGACTCACCAAGGAAGATGATGTCGCTCTTTACTAAACCAGTTGCCTTAGCTGCCTCTGTTACCGTAATTTTACGAGCACCTATCGTCTTCATGTTAGCTATCGACTTCAACTCACTTGCCAACGCATTGTCGCCAACAACGGTTATCACAAACGGCTTAGAGTTATCCTCTGTTGGCCACGACGTATTCCTTGCAAACTGTAGCAAGTACAGAGCTTGAAATTTTGCCATCTGTGCCTGCGCCCCAACTATCCATACAACGGACAACAGACATATCACTAAAATCTTCTTCATTTTTTGTCTTTGCTCTTTTCTCTTTGCTATTCACTCTTCTTAGAGCGAAAAACTTATACCTATGTTATACTGACCTCCGATTTCGTCACCAAATACAAACTCCTGTTTCTTGTTGTTGAGGATGTTCGTGCCATTGAAGAACAACTCAAATCCATCTGCTGGTTTGTAGCCAATCTTCATATTCATCGTCATGCGTGGCGAGAGTTCTTGCTTGCCATAACCAGTAAGATATTCGCGCTTGCCCATGAAGTTTGCATAAGCACTGATGTTGAGTTGGCTGTTTGGCTTTGCAAGAAGTCCTATCATGCCATAGACAGACGGAGTTGCCTTGTGCTTGTGGCCATCTTCAAGTTCCGGATTGAGCAACTCGTATATAGCCTTATCGTCGGTATTCGTCATGTCGAGTTCTTTCACGTCTTTGAAGCCAGTCTTTACACGACCATCATCACCTGCCTTGCCAAGACGCTCGTATGCAGCCTTAGCAGCAGCACGCTTTTCATCAACGTTTTCGATGTTCATAATCTCGTTGGTAACATTTGAGGCTGTCACCATTGCGTCAATTGATGCATACTTCAAGAGCTCACCCATCACCTTATTTCTATCGTATACATAGTAATTATCGATAATGGTCTGCTGAGTATTCATATTGAACTTTGCAATCAACTTATCCGACAAAATCCAGTCGATATTCATACCAAAGCCATATTGCGAAACTTCATACGGCATATTGTCGAACTGAATATTGCCAATCAATCTCATGGTACTGAGCGATCTGTTTGTGTTCTGCTCTATAGCTCCCATCAACGTCTCCTCCATGTCGAAGTCCGACGTAGCGCTTCTCGCCATCATACCAGTGTAGTCAGTGCTCTTCGAATAGAAAAGCTCGGCATCAATCAGCAACTTTGGCGTAGGCTGCAGTCTGTAACCAAGTTCGAGTCCATCCAAGTGCATGATGTTCGCATTGTCGTTGACGTTGAACTGTATTGCATCTGGCATGCTCAAACCGCTATTATCGTTCTGACTATCTCTCTCCCAACGATATTTGCAGCACGCAGCTGTGATACTTGCCGAACGCATTGCTCTACCGTATGACAATCGGAGGAAGTTCTTATCGTTAACCTTGTAACTCAACACTGCTTGTGCCGAGGTGTTCCACTTGTCTGGAATATTAGTCTTATCCGAACGAACACCTACAATGGCTCTGATTTTTCCTTTACGATAGTCGAGTCTCAACACTGGCGCAATGCTTGTCAACTTGTCACTTCCATCGAGGAAACCAGGTTGCTTTGTTTCACCATAATATTGGTCTATATCCTCTGCAAACACGCCCTGATAATGCACGCCTGGCTGCACAGCAAGAGCGCCCCACGTATCTACATCACCAATATTCAAGCTATACTCAGCCGTACCGAAGATTCTGTTGTTGAACACTTTGAATCCTGGTCTGCCATAGCAATAGTTTTCCGAACCGCCAGCATAGTTAATCTGCAAATGCAAATCCTTGATGTGAGCATCGGCATTGACATAGCCCGTCTTGAACTGGCGGAAGCACATAGAGTATGGGAAATCGACAAGCACACTGTTATTTGTCATGCTTTGGCTATAACCTCCCGTGAGGTCAATTCTTACATCAGCCGCTGGAGTGAAGGTGAGATAACCATTGATACCTTCAGTTTTTCTCGCTAACAATGGATCAGGGAACGACTTCGACATATCTCTATACTCCACAGGCAGCGCATTGAATACCTGATACAAATCCGGATCTTGTATATTGAGCTGTATTCCTTGCGCCAAAATTTCCTGCAACATCTGCTCTGCCTGTTCTTGTGTATATCCGTAGCCCATGAGCATCTGTATGTAACTTGGACCATATATTTGCATACAGTATGGGAGATATGCCATCTTAGCAAACGTCATAGTATTGTAGCCTACACTACGGAGGTGGCTGAACTCTTCAAGTGAAAGCTCTGTATTACCCTCAACCGGAGTGAGCGTGCCGTCTGCAATGTAGCCTTCAAGCTGCGACTTGGTCAACGCTGCCGTTGGGTCTACTGCATTGTTTTTGTCGAGGTACATAGTCTCGTTCGAGAGTACTCTCAACTTGTCTGTATTTCTCTTTCTTTGCTGTATGTTGATAGAGACACCTGCTGCAAACTTATCCGAGAATTGACGTCGCAACGCTACATCGCCTATATACGTATTTTGGCTGCCCATTTGCGCGCCACCAGCTACAAACTCTTTCGTTTGGTCGGGCTTTCTCGTAATTATGTTTACGATACCATTCACAGCGTTCGTACCATACAGAGCCGACACAGCGCCACGAACAACCTCGATGCGCTCAACGTCCTCTATAGATATAGGTAACAACTCTGGGCTGAACGCACCAATACCATAGTTATGTACGCTACGACCATCAACAAGCAAAACGGTATTGTTATTCTCGGTGTAGAGAAGCATGTTGTTGTCTGGGATATTGTTAAGACCTCTGAGCTGCACGTCATAAACACCGTTGGTCTTCTGCTGAACAATCATGCCCGGAATCAATCTGAACGCCTCTTCAATAGTGGTGCAACCGTACATACGAAGCTCATCGTGAGTGATTACAGTTGTCGCAAGTGGCGACGTAAAACTGCTCTCCTCTGACTTCGAAGCCGATGATACATTTTTATTCATGATTAGGGCAAACAACTCGTCTACCGACGAAACTCCAAGAGTCTCTACCGCCAGCATCAACTGGTCGAGAGGTAATTCAGACAACTCTTCTGTTGTCATCGCAAGAATCTGCTCTCTCGTCAGAGCCTCCTGCGCACTCACTCTAATCGACTGTAGACATACAGCCGCTAATAGAATGGAAACTATTTTCCTTTTCATCGCACTTTTATTATGATGCCACACCAACATCCATCGACATCAGTACGACATCAATCTTTGGGACTCTAAAAACTTAGGTTTATTCAGCAAAATAAATTGACTTTCTGCCGCTTTATGGCACACAGAGTCCATTACTATGCCACAAAACGACTACAAAGGTAGTAATTATACCTATTACATATATGCTTTTTGCTAATTTTTTAATACTTTTCTGAATAAGCCAAAACAACAAATTTTCATCATCTCAACATATGGCCAATTATAACAAGACTATTACCTTACACCTACATATAAAAAACAGAAGATTAAGACTAAGAAAATCAAAAAGAGTCTGTCACTATCATAGCAACAGACTCTTTTCTTATGCGTCTTATTTAGAGATATTTATAAAATTTCTATTTCATCCACCGTTCTATTCGTTCCAATGCCTCTACTGTATTTTCATGGCTTCCAAATGCAGTTAATCGAACATAGCCTTCACCGCTTGGTCCAAAACCAACTCCTGGTGTGCACACTACATTGGCTCCATAGAGCATCTCTTCAAAGAATTTCCACGAACCAGAACCTACAGGTGTTTTCATCCAAATGTATGGAGCATTTTCACCGCCATAAACTTCGAAACCTAATTTTTTGAGTGTACTGAGCATTGTGTGTGCATTGTGCATATAGTAGTCGATAGTTTGCTGCACTTGCTGTTTGCCCTCTGGTGTGTATATGGCTTCGGCAGCTCGTTGACTGATGTAGCTTGTGCCATTAAACTTAGTGCATTGACGACGATTCCATAGTTGGTTGAGTTGTACTCGCCCACCACTTAGTGTAGCAGCAGTTAACTCCTTAGGTACTATGGTGTAACCACAACGCACTCCTGTGAACCCTGCTGTTTTTGAAAACGAATGGAACTCAATGGCGCATTTACGTGCTCCGCGTATTTCGTAGATACTGCGTGGTATATCAGGGTCAGTAATAAAGGCCTGATAGGCTGCATCGTAGAAGATAATTGAGTCGTTACGTAGTGCGTAATTAACCCACTTGCGAAGCTCTTGCTTACTTATGACAGTGCCAGTTGGATTGTTGGGGTAACAAAGGTAGATAACATCTACATGTCGATCTTCAGGAATTTGTGGCACGAAGTTATTCTCTGCTGTACATGGCATATATACCACATTATCCCATCGCCCATCGACAAGAGTACCTGCACGACCTATCATAACATTAGAGTCGATATAGACAGGATAAATAGGGTCGGTTACGCCTATCGAATTATCCCAACGTATTAGCTCTTGGATGTTACCTGTATCAGATTTAGCACCATCGTTGATAAATATTTCATCGAGATCGAGATGAATGCCACGTGGTAAAAAATCGTTGTTGAGAATAGCTTCACGCAAGAAATCGTAACCCTGTTCCGGACCATAGCCTCTGAAGCTTGCTTGTGTAGCCATTTCATCGGTAGCTTTGTGCATAGCCTCGATAACAGCTGGGCATAGTGGCTGTGTTACGTCGCCAATACCAAGCGAAATAATGTTGGCCTGCGGATGCATAACCTTGAAGGCATTAACTTTTTTTGCTATATCGGCAAACAAATAGTTGTTGGGGAGTTTCAAAAAATGCTCGTTTACAAAAGCCATAGTTATCTACTGTTTTACTATTTATGATTTGCAAGTTTACTATTTCCAATTATCATATATCAATTGTCGATTGTCAATTTTTCTACATATGGCGTTCGCCTTTCAATTTACAATCTTTCAATCATTATATTCTAATTGTCGGTTACGAAAAAATAACTCATCGTTTATGAATTGTCACACCTCCACTTCGCCGTCGAATACGAATGTAGCTGGTCCTGTCATGTAGACATGGTTATTCGATTGCCGCCATTCAATGCTAAGTGTGCCGCCATCCATAGCTATACGCGATTTGCGAGGTGCTATGCCACGAGCTACAGCAGCCACTGCTGTAGCACAAGCGCCTGTGCCACACGCCATGGTTATGCCACTTCCGCGTTCCCACACTCGGGTGCGTATAACTCCGTCGGATTCGATGTGCGCAAACTCTATGTTGCAACGCTCAGGAAACGAAGCGTGATGCTCAAGTTCACTACCACGCGTTGCAACTTGGTCGACATTGTCGGTGAAGATGACGTAGTGCGGATTACCCATCGAAACAAAGACACCCTCTTCGGTGCTCAAGTTTGGCAAAAACTGTGCTTTATTGGCAAACGATGGTTCGAGCATATCGACAGTAACGCTATCAACAATATCATCAACCACATTAAGACTTAGCAATTTAACACCTGAACGTGTAGCTAAACGTATTTCGGTTTGTGTGGTCAATCCTCGTTCATAGAGGTATTTGCCAATGCAACGTGAAGCATTGCCACACATCATAGCCTCGCTACCATCAGCATTAAAAATGCGCATTGCAAAATCGGCATCAGGCGTTTCCGATGCATCAATAAGCACTAATCCGTCGGACCCTATGCCTTTGTGTCTATCACTCAACGCTATAGATAATTCTTGCGGATTATCAATGTGGTAACGCATTGTATTGATGTAGATATAATCGTTGCCACAACCATGCATCTTGGTAAAACAAATTTTTGTCATTTCGATAGATATTTATCAACCTTGGCAGCTATTTGTTTTCCACTTGCCATAGCTCTAACCACAAGTGAAGCTCCATTGATAGCATCGCCACAAACAAATACATTATCGGCATATTGTGGGTGTTCGGGCTTTAAGAATCCCATAGCCAAAAGCACCAATTCGGCTTTTATAATCTCTGGTTTACCTTTTTCCACCATCAGTGGTCGACCACCATCTGGATTTGGTTTCCAATCAATTTCTTGCACTTTGACGCCAGTTAATTTTCCGCCCTTACCAATAAACTCAAGAGTGTTGATGTTCCAACGACGAGTGCAGCCTTCTTCGTGCGACGATGTTGTTTTAAGTGTTCGCGGATAGTTTGGCCATGGATTTTGAGGATCGACAAACCCTTCAACAGGTTTAGGCATGATCTCAATTTGCGTTACGCTCTTGCAGCCTTGTCGGTGAGCCGTACCTATGCAGTCGCTACCCGTATCGCCACCACCAATAACAAGCACGTCTTTACCTTTTGCTGAGACAAGATCGGCAGGAGCTATGTCGATGCCTGCTAATATGCGATTTTGCTGCGCCAATATATCGAGTGCCAAATGTACACCTTTGAGTTCACGACCAGGGATATTGAGGTCGCGGGCCGTAGGCGTACCCGTTGCAATAATAACGGCATCGAACTCTTTGTCCAACTGACTATTACCTATAGTAAGTTGAGTATTTCCATTGCCATCGGTAGTTGTTATTAACTCGGCATTGTATTTAAACTCAATACCCTCCTCTTCAAGCAATTTCATACGTCGGTCGATTATGGCTTTGTTTAGTTTGAAATTAGGAATACCATATCGGAGTAAACCTCCCGCTGCTTCTGCTTTTTCAAATAGTGTCACCGTATATCCCATAAGGTTGAGATCGTTGGCTGCAGCTAACCCCGCCGGACCAGCACCAACCACAGCCACGCATTTACCATTACGTTTAGGTGCATTGGTTTTTACAAACCCCTCGCGAAAGGCTTCTTCGGTGATGGCACACTCGTCTTCACGGTTAGTAGTAGGCTCATGTTCGATAAGGTTGAGCACACATGCTTTCTCGCATAATGCAGGACAAATACGACCTGTAAATTCTGGGAATGGATTGGTAGCATTGAGCAACCTATAGGCCAACTCCCAATCTCCTTTGTATAGAGCATCGTTCCACTCTGGTGGTTTATTACCAAGCGGACAAGCCCAATGGCAGAATGGTACTCCACAATCCATGCAGCGACTTGCCTGTTGCTGACGTTCGCGATGCCCAAGTGTCTGTTCCACTTCACCAAAATCGTGAATTCTATCGTGAATCGGACGGTAACCCGCCTCTTGGCGGTGTATATCTAGAAATGCTTTCGGATTTCCCATGACTATAATTTATAATTACTATTTTACGATTTTACCATGTTTAGATGGCAATTTGTAAAAATATCAAATATCAAAACTCTTTCTGCATATCGGCTATCTTCTCACGCAGTTTGCGCACTTGTTCTTCTTGCAGAACTCGCTTATACTCGATAGGTACTACCTGAATGAAGTCATCGATGTAACGATTCCAATCATCGAGCATAGTGCGGGCTAATTTAGAACCTGTGTAGAGGTAGTGTTGACGAATAAGTTCATGTAACTCTTTGCGACTAACATTATCTTCCACTAAGCTCAGTTCAACCATATCCATATTGCAGAAGTAGTCGAAATTATGATTCTTGTCCCACACATAAGCTACGCCACCTGACATACCAGCAGCGAAGTTACGTCCTGTCTCGCCAAGCACCACAACACGGCCGCCCGTCATATATTCGCAGCAATGGTCGCCAGCACCTTCGAGTACAGCTATAGCTCCCGAGTTACGCACTCCAAAGCGCTCGCCCACCTTTCCGTTGATGTATAGCTCGCCCGATGTGGCACCATAAAGACCTGTGTTACCAGCTATGATATTGTCTTCGGCATTGAAGTTTGAGCGCACTGGTGGCAGTATGGCAATGCGACCGCCACTGAGTCCTTTTGCAAAATAGTCGTTTGTCTCACCTTCAAGTTTGAACGATACACCATGCATCAAGAATGCGCCAAACGATTGTCCGGCCGAACCTTTGAACTTGACGTTAATAGTATCATCTGGCAGTCCAGCTAAACCGTATTTTTTAGCTATTGCGCCTGAAAGCATTGTACCAACAGCACGATCGGTGTTCTTTATTGCATAATCGAGGTTTACCTCATCTTGCTGCTCTATGGCACGCTGAGCTGCAGTTATCATTTGCTCATCGAGTATAGTACCTTGCATTCCGAGCGGAACACTTGGTTTGTGCACATCGCCAGTGAAGTGTAACGTACCTTCCTCTTTATTAAGCAAACGACTAAAATCGAGAACCGATTTACGAGTTTCGATGAGCTCTGTATGACCAACAATATCATTAAGACTCTTGAAGCCCATCTGTGCCAAATATTCGCGCACCTCTTGTGCTATGAATGTAAAATAGCTGACCAGATATTCGTACTTACCAATGAAGTGCTTACGCAATTCTGGGTTTTGTGTAGCTACACCCATCGGACAAGTGTTGAGGTTACATTTACGCATCATCACACAACCCAATACAATGAGAGCTGCAGTACCAAAGCCAAACTCTTCAGCTCCGAGCAGTGCCATAAGCACCACATCTCGTCCAGTCTTTATCTGACCATCAACTTGTAAACGCACTTGTGAACGTAACCCATTACGCACTAATGTCTGCTGTGTCTCGCTCAAACCTATTTCTGGCGATATACCAGCAAAACGCATCGACGATGCAGGTGAAGCACCAGTGCCACCTTCGGCACCACTTATGACAATAAGATCGGCTTTTGCTTTGGCAACACCTGCTGCAATGGTACCAACACCACTTTCGGCAACCAACTTAACTGATATAGCTGCCGTAGGGTTCACATTTTTCAGGTCGAAAATGAGCTGTGCCAAATCTTCGATGCTATAAATATCGTGGTGAGGTGGAGGTGATATGAGTGAGATACCAGGAATACTATGTCGGGTTTTGGCAATAACCTCGTTAACTTTAAAGCCAGGCAATTGTCCGCCTTCACCTGGTTTTGCACCTTGTGCTACTTTTATCTGTATCTCTTCAGCATTGACAAGATATTCAGTTGTCACACCAAATCGACCACTTGCCACTTGCTTTGTTTTTGAGTTAAGACTGATACCATCAAATGTATTGTGAAAACGTTCAGCATCTTCGCCACCTTCACCCGTATTCGAACGTGCGCCGAGCTTATTCATAGCCAAACATATAGCCTCATGAGCCTCCTTGCTAAGCGCACCAAAACTCATAGCTCCGGCCACAAAGTGCTTAACTATATCGCTCACTGGCTCAACCTCATCGATACTAATAGGCTTCTGCTTAAACCCAAGAAAATCGCGAATAAAGATTGGCGACTCTTTCGCATCAACCAAACGTGTAAACTCCTTAAATTTATTGTAGTTGCCAGTGCGAGTAGCAAGCTGCAATGTAGCAATTGTCTCCGGATTCCAAGCATGCTTAATACCATCACGACGCCAATGGAACTGTCCCAAATTGGGTAAGAAAGCAATATCGGCACTACTTGCAGCAAATGCTTTCTGATGGAAGGCTACGGCATCGGCGGCTATCTTCTCCAAGCCCACACCGCCAATGGTACTAACTTCTGTGCCAAAATAGCTCTTCAACAAGCTCTCGCTAAGTCCGATGCTTTCAAATATTTTTGCTCCACGATAACTTCGTATGGTTGATATACCCATCTTAGCCATAATCTTGAACAGACCCTTTTTCACAGCCTTAATATAGTTAGCTTCAGCTGTGGCGTAGTCCTCCTGAATCTTATGGCGTTTCACAAGATCATCGAGAATAGCAAATGTCATATATGGACATAATGCCGAAGCACCATAGCCCAACAACAAAGCAGCATGCATTGTTTCACGTATCTCACCACTCTCAACAATAAGAGCCGTTTGCACACGCTTACCAACACTGATAAGATAATGATGCACTGCCGATACAGCCAACAACGATGGTATAGCTACATGTGTTGAATCAACATCGCGGTCGCTCAAGATAATGTAGTTATAGCCTTCATCAACCGACTTCTCGGCATCGTGACACAACTTATCGATAGCATTGCGCAAACTATCGGCACCTTTGGCACCATCAAACAGCATAGGCAATTTGATTGTGTTGAAGCCCTTATAACGTATGTTGCATAATATATCGAGTTGCGTATTATTAAGAATAGGATGAGGCAAACGCACCATTTTACAGTTAGTCTCATCGGGTGTTAAGATACCACTACCCACACGACCAATGTATTCGGTAAGACTCATAACAAGTTCCTCACGAATAGAGTCGATTGCTGGATTGGTAACTTGCGCAAACTGCTGACGGAAATAGTTGAAGAAAATTTGTGGTTTATCAGATAACACAGCAAGTGGTGTGTCGTTGCCCATTGCTGCCGTTGGTTCTTGTCCGTTGACTGCCATAGGTGCTATTGTTCCGTCAACATCCTCTTCGCCATAACCAAACATCACTTCACGCTGAATCAGATTAGGCACACCATTTTCAACATGCCTACCGCTCTTCAACTTCTCAAGCTGTATGCGATTAGTCGACAACCACTGCCGATATGGATGTTCAGCTGCCAAGTTCTGTTTTATCTCACCATCGTAGTATATCTTACCCTCTTGTGTATCGATAAGTAATATCTTACCTGGCTGTAGTCGACCTTTTTCTGCAACATCAGCTGGTTCAAAATCCATTACACCAACTTCCGATGCTACAATCATAGTATCATTCTTTGTAATGGTATAACGAGCAGGACGCAAGCCATTGCGGTCGAGCATACCACCTGCAAAGCGACCATCGCTAAACAAAAGTGCCGCTGGTCCATCCCATGGTTCCATCAATATAGAATGATACTCATAGAAGGCTTTTAAATCTTCGCTTATCGGATTCTTATCGTTGAACGATTCTGGCACTAGCACACTCATAGCATGTGGCAACGACAAACCCGACATAACGAAGAACTCCAACACATTATCGAGGCTAGCCGAATCAGACATGCCTGGTTGCACGATAGGCGAAATCTGCTTCACATCGCCCAATGCCTCACTCGATAATACACTTTCGCGTGCTTGCATCCAACCACGATTTCCTCGTATGGTATTTATCTCACCATTATGTGCCAACAAACGAAATGGCTGAGCAAGCGACCATGTAGGGAATGTATTGGTACTAAAACGCGAGTGAACAAGCGCCAAACCACTCGTCAGATACGGATTAGTAAGATCTGGGAAATATTGGCGCACTTGCATCGACGACAACATACCCTTATATATAATATTCGTATTGCTGAGCGAACAAATATAGAAATCAGAAAACATGGCATTTGACGCTGCCAACTCAGCAATACGACGTTCTATCTTCTTTCTTATAATATAAAGAGTTCGAGGGAAAGCCATCAGGCGATCATCACTAACACCAGTTATAAACACCTGCTTGATTGCTGGTTCGGTACTAAGTGCAGCATTACCCAAACACTCTGGATTAGTAGGCACTGTACGCAAGTGCATCAATTGCAACCCCTCGCGTTCAATCTCTTCGAGCATAACACTCAAAATTTCGCTTTGTGCCTTTTCATCTTTAGGCAAAAACACCAAGCCAGTGCCATACTTACCCTTTTCTGGCACAGGAATGCCTTGCAATAAGATAAACTCGTGCGGAATCTGTATCATAATACCCGCACCATCACCATCCTTACCAATTTCTGCACCACGATGCCTCATATTCTCAAGCACACGCAATGCATTATCGACCAACTCATGACTCTTATTACCATGGATATTCACAATCATACCCACGCCACAAGCGTCATGTTCATAGCTACTTTGATAGAGCCCCCTTTCCGAGGCTTGAAGTTTGCATTTTGCCATATTATTATCTTTAGTCTTTCATCTTTCTAATAACCACAACAAAATTATTACGATTTGTAAATACCAATAGTATATAATTAAAATATTTATCTTAAAATTTGTTTTTACTTTCATTTTAAAACCAAAATATACTATTAGTCAGCTATTCATTACAATCTAATAGCATATTCCCCCATAAAATTACAATTTGAATATTTTGGTGTTTTTTAATATCACAAATATACATTTTCTTTCATTATTATTTCAATAATACAGAATTTTGCGCTCGTAAGTTTTAATTCAAAAGATAATTAAGCACAAAACGACAAAAGTGTATCTCAAAAAGTTAATTAGGTATGAAAAGGATTGAAGCAATCATCCGCAAAACAAAGTTTGAGGATGTAAAAGAAGCACTACTGCAGTCAGACATTGATTGGTTTGAATACCACAATGTTCATGGCATTGGTCAAAGCCGGGAAGAGCGCATATATCGCGGCGTGCAATATTCAACAGATGTGATTGAGCGAGTAGCCATCACCATTGTTTGTCGCGATCAGTTTGTAGATCCCACTGTAAAAGTCATTCTAAAAGTGGCTCACACTGGTGAAATAGGTGATGGACGCATCTTCGTAAGCGACATGATCGACACATGGTCGATTCGCACAGGTGAAAATGGCGATACCGTTTTAAGAGACAAGAAATAATGCTAATTCTACTTAGCAACAATGATGAAACAAATAAAAAGATAAGATTATGACTGAAATAGGATTATCACTCGATACCGTGTGGATGCTTTTAGCTGCCATGTTAGTGTTTTGGATGCAACCAGGTTTTGCACTATGTGAAGCAGGTTTCACACGTGGAAAAAATACAGCCAATATATTAATGAAGAACTTTGTCGATTTTATGTTTGGCTCACTTCTCTTTTTCTTCATCGGCTTCGGATTTATGTTTGGTTCTGACGGAGAAGGTTTTATAGGAATGCCAAACTGGGGCGACCTTAGTTTCTACAAAGGCGATCTTCCTGTTGAAGGTTTCTTAATTTTCGAAACTGTATTCTGTGCCACATCGGCCACTATTGTGAGTGGAGCTATGGCTGAGCGTACCAAATTTTCGATGTACCTTATCTATAGTGCAGCCATATCACTATTTATCTATCCCATCGAAGGACATTGGACTTGGGGCGGTGGATGGCTTTGCAACGACGCATCTGACTCGTTTATGATGAGCACTTTTGGCGATGTATTCCACGACTTTGCTGGTTCAGCCATTGTACATAGTGTAGGTGGTGTGCTTGCACTTATTGGTGCTATTGCGCTTGGTCCGCGTTTAGGAAAATATAGCAAAGAGGGTAAGAGTCGAGCCATACCTGGTCATAACCTCACATTGGCTTCGCTTGGCGTGTTCATTCTATGGCTTGGTTGGTTTGGTTTTAACCCTGGTAGCCAGTTGGCAGCAAGTGGCGAAGTGAATAGAATAGCTATTTCACACGTATTCCTCACCACTAACTTAGCAGCCGTAGCAGGTGGCGTGGCTACTATGTTTGTCACTTGGATTAAATATGGCAAACCATCGCTATCACTAACACTCAATGGCGTTTTGGCTGGCTTAGTAGGCATAACTGCAGGTTGCGACCTTGTTTCACCTGTTGGAGCTGTCATCATCGGACTCTTGTGCGGCGTAGTACTTGTCTTTGCCATTGAGTTTATCGATAATCGTCTTCATATCGACGACCCAGTTGGTGCATCATCGGTACATGGTGTATGTGGCATCTTAGGTACTCTGCTAACTGGATTATTGTCAACAAGTAATGGAGCTTGCTACGGACATGGGTTCGGATTCTTCTTCGCCGAATGTTTTGGTATTCTGATAATCGACCTTTGGGCTGCTGCATGTGGCATAATTCTCTTCTATAGCATCAAAAAATTGCATGGACTACGCGTCGGCGCTCGCATTGAAGAAGAGGGACTCGATATTTACGAGCACGGCGAAAGTTGCTACAACTAAACAACCTCTATAAACTTCACATTTTTCTATTTACAACGTTCTCAATGCATAGAGGTGAATAACACTTGACCACCTCTATGCCCCAGAGAACACGAAACCAAGATGAGTAACACTATGAGAAAAATAATAACATTAGCCACACTTTTCATTATCAGTTGTGCAACAACTATCAGTGCTCAAGACACAACACAGATAACCATTGCAACCGACATAGTTAGCCAATATATTTGGCGCGGACAAGACTTGGGCAACATATCGTTGCAACCAACGCTAGGCATCCAACGCAATGGTCTGTCGATAAGTGCATGGAGCAGTGTCGGATTATCAGATCCTACCGACACAAAAGAATTTGACATTACACTATCATACACCATCGGTAAATTTAATATTGGTGTAACCGATTATTGGTTCAACGAAGGTCTCGACCCCGATAATCGCTATTTCAAATATCAAGCCCACTCAACCAACCACCTATGGGAAGCAAATGTCGGATTCGACTTCGGACACGTAGCACTACAATGGTACACCAACTTTGCTGGCAACGATGGGGCAAACACTGAAGGAAAACGCGCTTACTCATCATACATTGAAATTACAGCACCATTCAGTGCTGCCACTATCGACTGGAAAGCTGCCATCGGATGCGTACCATTTGCCACCACATTCTACGATGTTAACCGATTTGCCATAACCAACATGTCGTTAACAGCTACCAAAGAGATAACCATAACAAATTCATTTAGCCTCCCAATTTTCGGACAAATAGCAGCCAACCCGCGCACACAAAAAGCCTACTTCGTTGCCGGATTGACAATCGGACTTTGAGAGAATTATAAAAATTAAGTTCTGCAAAAAAAATAATCAAACACTATGTGCGGTATAGTAGCAATTTTAAACACTCAACAGCAGTCGCAACAGTTGCGACAACAAGTATTACGAATGAGCCAAAAGATTCGCCATCGCGGTCCTGACTGGAGTGGAATCTATTGTGGCGACAATGCCATATTAGCTCACGAACGATTAAGTATTGTTGACCCCGAATCGGGTGGACAACCACTTTTTTCGCCCGACCACAAACAAATATTAGCCGTCAATGGCGAAATTTACAACCACCAAGACATTCGCAAACAATATGCTGAAAAATATCAGTTTCAAACAGGTAGCGACTGCGAAGTTATTTTGGCTCTCTATCGTGATAAAGGCATCAAATTTTTAGAAGATATAAGTGGCATCTTTGCTTTTGTTCTCTATGATGAAGCTAACAACGACTTTCTCATAGCTCGCGACCCCATTGGCGTAATTCCACTCTATATTGGTTACGATGCCGATGGTAAGATATACGTAGCATCCGAACTCAAAGCTTTGGAAGGACAATGTGAACGCTACGAACCATTTTTGCCAGGTCACTATTTCTGGAGCCGAGAAGGAAAAATGACACGATACTACCAACGCGATTGGATGCAATACGATGCTGTTAAAGACAACACATCCAGCGTTAGTGACATTCGTGAATCGCTCACCGATGCTGTTCGTAGGCAACTTATGAGCGATGTACCATATGGTGTTTTGCTAAGCGGTGGTCTCGACTCATCGGTAATATCAGCTATTGCCGAAAAATACTCAGAAATGCGCATCGAAGACAACTCACAAACACGAGCCTATTGGCCACGTTTGCACTCGTTTGCCGTTGGATTAAAAGGTGCACCCGACCTCGACAAAGCCCGCATGGTAGCCAATCATATTGGCACTGTTCACCACGAAATAAACTATACCATTCAAGAGGGATTGGATGCTCTGCGCGATGTTATTTATTTCATCGAAACATACGACGTAACCACCGTACGAGCATCTACACCAATGTATCTATTGGCACGTGTTATTAAGTCGATGGGCATTAAAATGGTACTTTCAGGCGAAGGTGCTGATGAGATTTTTGGCGGATACCTCTATTTTCACAAAGCCCCTAACGCCCAAGCCTTCCACGAAGAGACTGTGCGTAAATTATCAAAACTATACCTCTACGATTGCCTCCGCGCCAACAAAAGTTTATCGGCATGGGGAGTTGAAGGACGCGTACCCTTCCTCGATAAAGAATTCCTCGACGTTGCCATGCGCACTAACCCCAAAGCAAAGTTATGCCCCGGACAAACAATGGAAAAGAAAATAGTACGCGAAGCATTTGCCGACATGCTACCTCCCGAAGTTGCTTGGCGACAAAAGGAACAATTCTCCGATGGTGTAGGATATTCATGGATAGACACACTAAAGAGAATAACAGCCGAAGCCGTCAGCGACGAACAAATGGCACATGCAGCCGAACGCTTCCCTATCAATCCGCCAAAAAACAAAGAAGAATATTACTATCGTAGCATCTTTGCCGAACATTTCCCCAGCGACTCAGCAGCCCGAAGCGTACCAAGCGAAGCCAGTGTAGCTTGCAGCACAGCTATAGCACTCGAATGGGACGAAGCATTTAAAAATATGAATGATCCAAGTGGTAGAGCTGTCAAAGGTGTACACGAAAAAGCATACTAAAACAAACAGACTACTCCCCAGAAATTCTCTTCATAACGTTAGAGAGATGGGGAGTAGTTATTTTAACGAACAATAACTTTATGCGTTGTACCACAACTCGTTTGAACTATATAGAAACCCTGAGATGATTTTACCTGATTACGTTTACCACAATAAACAATGTGCCCCACCATATCATACACTATCACATAATCATCTTCTTACTCAATATCAGCCACTGTTGTCGATTGTTCTTCAAATATCGCAATATAACCTCTCTCCCAATACTTATAACTCAACATACTAACCTCATCACCACAATTATTGGGAGTATCGTCAAAAAGCTTCCACCCCACAAATTTTGCATCTTCTTTATTCCAGGCATTGTGGCAAATGCATTTTAGGATCACCCGAACCATAAAATGCATTAGGACGAATATCTATAATACTTGGTGGCAATATTAAACTCTGAAATTCGCCAATTTGATAAAACATCGTTCGCCAATATATGGGACCCCTATACCTTAATGTTTGAGGTAATGTTATTTCATCTATAGCACAATCAAAAAAAGCATTCTTTGCAATACTATCAATTCCATTTTCTATCGCAACAGACTTAAGTTTATGCCATAGAAAAGCATTTTTACCTATTGCCTTTATTGTATAACCATCTATCTCCGCTGGTATTACAATGTTTGCATACTCAAAATTCTTTTTATCACACCACAATCTCTATCAAACTATTCAATATCATCAGAAGTAAGCGTATGCTGAGCACAACAGTGAAAATAACAAAAAGAATATCAGAGCTTTCATATTCATTACTCTTCTATTTTAATATCTTGAACCAAACGAATTCACACGAAGATGATGCTATAAGAATAGCATACAGAATAATAAATTTGAGTTTCTATATTTGTATTAATAATTATGCAAATATAATTACACATCAGTGTGATATATTAACAAATACACTATTTTCTTATATCATCAACAATTATACAATCACCCATAACGCACATCAAGAGTTCCTAATAAGTTGGAACAATCATAATATCATCTTAGAACTGTTGATGCAAAAAATGCCTCAGTAACAAACAACATTAACCCCTTTTAACAACCGAATTTTCCTATCAATCAGTATAAAAAGCTAACTTTGTACCCATATTTCAAAAAGTTTAGTAATGCAGAAGATACGTAACGTAGCTATTATAGCGCACGTCGACCATGGCAAGACTACCCTTGTCGATAAAATGCTCCATGCTGGAAAACTCTTCAGAAGCAACCAGCAAGTGGGTGAACTTCTTATGGACAATAATGACCTCGAACGCGAACGAGGCATAACTATTTTGGCAAAAAACTGTGCCGTAAACTGGAATGGCTACAAGATAAACATCATCGATACCCCAGGTCACTCTGACTTTGGTGGCGAAGTTGAACGCGTGCTCAATATGGCCGATGGCGTACTTCTGCTTGTAGATGCTTTTGAGGGCCCTATGCCTCAAACACGTTTCGTTCTTCAAAAAGCCATACAAATTGGTTTGAAACCTATCGTTGTTATCAATAAAGTTGACAAACCAAACTGCCGCCCCGAAGAGGTACATGAAGCTGTATTCGACCTCATGTTCGCACTTGAAGCAACAGAGGAACAGCTCGATTTCCCTACCGTTTATGGTTCTGCCAAAAATGGTTGGATGAGCAACGATTGGAAACAACAAACCGACAATATCAATGCTGTTTTTGATGCGATAATCAAATACATCCCAGAACCACCAATCAACGAAGGAACAACTCAGCTTCTCATCACCTCACTCGAATACTCAAACTACACTGGTCGTATAGCTATCGGTCGTGTACATCGTGGTTCGATAAAAGAGGGACAACCTATCAGCCTATGTAAGCGTGATGGTCGCATAGTTAAGTCGCGCATCAAAGAGCTCTACGTATACGACGGCATGGGCAAAGCAAAGGTTGAAGAGGTAAAATGTGGTGAGATATGTGCCATAGTTGGTTTGGACGGTTTTGAAATAGGCGATACCATTGCCGATTTTGAGAATCCAGAAGCCTTACCTCCTATTGCCATCGACGAGCCTACCATGAGTATGCTCTTCACCATCAACAACTCACCATTCTTTGGTAAAGATGGTAAATTTGTAACATCGCGCCATATAAAAGACCGCCTCACACGCGAACTTGAAAAGAACCTTGCTCTCCGTGTAGAAGATACTGACAGTGCCGATTCTTGGAATGTCTACGGACGCGGTGTACTTCACTTGTCGGTGCTCATCGAAACAATGCGCCGCGAAGGTTATGAACTGCAAGTTGGTCAGCCACAAGTTATCATTAAGGAGATTGACGGACAAAAATGCGAACCTATCGAAGAACTCACCATCGACATACCAGAAGATTATTCAGGTAAAGCCATCGAAATGGTTACTCAGCGCAAAGGCGAACTTGTTAACATGGAACGTAAAGGCGACCGCATTCACCAAGAGTTTAAGATACCTTCACGAGGCATTATTGGTTTGCGCTCAAACCTAATGACAGCTTCGGCTGGTGAAGCTGTTATAGCTCATCGCTTGCTTGGGTTCGAACCTTGGAAAGGTCCTATCGAGAAACGAACCAACGGCTCGCTCATAGCCATGGAAAGTGGTACAGCATACGCTTATTCACTCGACAAGCTTCAAGATCATGGCAAATTCTTCATCAACCCACAAGACGAAGTGTATGCCGGACAAGTTGTTGGCGAGAACACTCGCGAAGGCGATATTGTAATCAACGTTTGCAAAAGTAAGAAACTTACCAATATGCGTTCGAAGAGTGCTGATGATGCTGTACACCTCGCACCTCCTGTTATATTCAGCCTCGAAGAAGCACTTGAATACATTCAAGGCGATGAATATGTAGAGGTTACACCACACTCAATGCGCTTGCGTAAGATTTTGCTCGACGAAACAGATCGTAAACGTGCTGCAAAAAGAGAAGAGTAACAACAAACTCTATAAATTATGAAAACCAAAAAGCCTGTCCAAAAAGTTTTGGACAGGCTTTTTGATTATAGTAGTACTACGTTTGTTCTTATTACAATTTTTGCCACCAAAAGTAAAACCATAAAACAAAATGAAAATCATTGTTCTTGTTACTATAATTATTTCATTTGCCACCCCCACCCATCCATCGAATACGGCTACGACGCTTGTGACAACCGCATCTCGCGACAGATAGTTCTCCCAAATACCAACAAAAATCTCTCTATCACAGAGCAGAAAGACACCTATCTTGCACTATAACTAAAAACAGGAAAACCATGAGAGCTCAAATAAGCAATACACCATCCCCCATGCAAGGCTAGAGCCTTGCTACACATACGACGTATGTGATACAAGTTCTGTCGAAAGAAAGCAAGACGCTATATAATATGCTTGGTGTTAATGACCAGATAGTTTTTACACGTCTGCAAAACAAAAATTTATATATGGACTTGAACTTTTGCGACATAGATGACAATACTCCATTGGGCATTGACAATTTCAAAACATACTGTATTGACAGTATTCCAAACGGTGGATTACTACCACGAGATGCAAAGAAAAATAGCAAACGAAATTTGAGTTATTATACTATTGGTTATGATTGAACTATTCGTTTCAAGGAAATTAGAATATCTTAATTTGGCATAGCATGTTGCTAGGTCGCCGCTAAAACAAGGCTCTTTCCTTGTGCATAAATAGAAAGTAAAACGCAATGAATGCACCAATAACCATATATACCAATAGCAAAACAACGCAAACCCGCATTTACGCTGGCGACTTTGAGCGACTATCGCAAAACAGAGCAACAACAAACTATCAGTACATCTATTCACCCGATGGCTTGGTTGGTATCTACCGTAAAGCCAAGCAATAGCACTGCCGAAAAATGGCTTTATCGTATTGGATAATAGGTGCTGCAACTATTGGCGCAGCATTTGCAGCTGCTGGCGTAGGAGGAACAGTTGGTGCTGCTTTTTCATCAAGCCTACCCAAAAAATTTTGGGTAGGCTCTTTCTCATCTTTATAATTACCGTTCTTTTTAAATCAGCTCGAGCAACTTATCAACATCTGCTGCCGATGTAGCCCAATCGGTTACAAAACGTATTACTGATTTATTGTCGTCATATTTCTCCCAAAATGTAAAATTGACAACCTCCTCAAGCTGCTTTATTTTCTTATTATCAAGAACAACAAATGTTTGGTTGGTTGGAGAGGCAATATACTCCTCTACTCCTTTTTGTCTTAGGCCATTACGCAATCGTTCAGCCATATCAACACCATGCTTACCTATTTTGCAATATAAGTTATCGGTGAATAATTTTTCGAACTGCAATCCCAATAGCCAACCCTTAGCCAACAAAGCTCCATGTTGTTTTACTGTTGTAAAGAAATTGGGCAATAATGTTGCATCGGATGCCACAACAGCTTCACCCATAAGTGCACCGCATTTAGTGCCACCTATGTAAAATACATCGCTAACACGTGCCAAATCTGACAACATCACATCGTTATGATCACATGCCAAACCATAAGCTAAACGAGCACCATCGATGTAGAGAGGCAACTTATAGTCGGTGCAGACACTCTTTATCTCCTCAAGTTCGTTCAACGAATATAGAGTACCATATTCAGTTGGTTGCGATATATAAACCATCCCAGGTACAACAGTATGACACCAACCTGAGTCGGAATAGTAATCGGTAAGATACTTACGCAAAACCGTAGCATCAATCTTACCATTAGTCTGCTTCAGTGGCAACACCTTATGTCCGCATGCCTCAATAGCTCCTGCCTCGTGTCCACCGATATGACCCGTTTCTGCCGCTACTACACCTTGATACGGGCGAAGTAAAGCGTCGATAACAGTTGCATTTGTTTGTGTGCCACCTACCAGAAACTGAACTAACGCATTGGGAGCCTCGCAAGCTTTACGTATAAGATCTTTGGCATTCTCGCAACAATCATCAAGACCATAACCTACAAACTGCTGCAAATTAGTATCAGTGAGTGCCGCCAACACATCTGGATGCGCTCCTTCCATATAATCAGAAGTGAACGACAATTTTGTTTTTTCTTGCATAACAACTCTATTTTATTTGAAGTTTAAAACAATCCAGTTATGTTGCAATTAACATCGATGTCAATACCCTCGGCAGCTGGATGAGTAGGCAAACCTGGCATACGCATCATTTCGCCTGTGAGTGGAATGATAAAACCTGCACCTGAAGCCAATTCTATATTGCGCACTGTAATGATAAAACCTGTCGGACGTCCAATCTTCTTCGGATCGTCGGACAATGACTTTTGCGTTTTTGCAATACACACAGGGAAGCCCGACATACCCAAATCTTTGATACGCTGAATATCTTTCTTAGCTTGTGCCGAATATTCAACACCATCGGCACCATATATTTCTGTCGCTATTCTACTTATCTTTTTCTCTATAGCTTCAGACCATTTATAAATAGGTTCGAACTTGCTATTTCCTTTGTCGATAGCATCAACAACAGCTTGTGCCAATTCTGTTGCGCCTTCACCACCTTTAGCCCAAACATCGGCAATATGAGCTTCAACACCAAGTTCGGCACAACGTGTTTTGAGTGCATGTATCTCAGCATCGGTATCGTCAGTAAAATGGTTTATTGCCACTATTGGCGTTACCTTAAATTTGCGCATGTTCTCTATGTGTTTCTCCAAATTAGCCATGCCACGCAGCAATGCATTGACATCCTCTTTCTTCAGATTATCAACATCGACACCGCCATGATATTTGAGTGCACGAATTGTAGCTACCAATATAACAGCTTGTGGTTTTAGCCCTGCTTTTACACACTTTATGTCGAAGAACTTCTCTGCACCTAAGTCTGATGCAAAACCGGCCTCTGTAACCACATAATCGGCAAGCGACATACCTGTGCGAGTTGCTATAATTGTGTTGGTACCTTGTGCTATGTTTGCAAATGGACCGCCGTGTATGATGGCTGGAGTTTGCCCTATTGTCTGCACCAAATTTGGTTTAATAGCATCTTTGAGCAGAGTTGCCATTGCGCCCTCGGCTTTCAAATCGCGAGCAAATATGGGTTTACCATCAAATGTTTGTCCCACATAGATATTTCCTAATCGCTTTTTCAGGTCGTCCATGTCATCAGAAAGGCACAATATGGCCATTACTTCCGATGCAGCAGTTATATCAAAACCTGTTTCACGAGGTACGCCATTTGTTGTTCCACCCATACCCACAACAATATGTCGCAATGCGCGGTCGTTCATATCCATCACACGCTTCCATGTTACGGTGCGAGGGTCGATACCAAGTCCGCCACTTTTTAGTTGCAGGTTATTATCGATGAGGGCTGCCAATAAATTATGTGCCTTTTCTATGGCGTTGAAGTCACCTGTGAAGTGGAGATTAATATCTTCCATTGGCAACACTTGCGAATATCCACCACCCGTAGCACCTCCTTTGATGCCGAATACGGGTCCGAGCGAAGGTTCACGTAGCACAGCTATGGTTTTCTTTCCTATACGACTTAATCCATCGGCTAAGCCTATAGATACCGTTGTTTTGCCTTCACCTGCTGGTGTTGGTGATATGGCTGTTACTAAGATAAGTTTGCTTTGCTCTATTTTTTTTCTGTCGATAAGACTGAGTGGCAATTTTGCCTTATACTTACCATACATTTCGAGGTCGTCGGCTTCAATGCCCACTTTACTTGCTATTTCGGCAATAGGGAGCATCTGCACCGAATTGGCAATCTCTATGTCTGTCATAAAAGTACTTTTGAATAAGAAATACGGCACAAAGATGGCACAAAAAATTCATTATCACTGCACACCATAGCAATAAAAAAACGGTCAGACTACACAATTATTCCAACCGCTATGTTTACATCATTTTTCTATCTACTATCAATCACTTCAATCCATCGCCACCACTATCTTTAAGCCAGTCGGCAATAGCACTATAGAGCGAATATTTCATCACATAACCTGATTCTGCCATCTTCTTACCACACACATTCGTCGACACCATTAACTTACGCACACGTGCCGGACAGATACCCATTGGAGCTCCCATGAACAGACACACGTAAGATATAGGCATAAGCATCCATGATGGTATGAGCACTGTAGTGCGGTGTAAACCTGTAGCACTCTTCATTGTCTCTACAATTTGCTCGATGGTGTAGGCTGGTTCAAATGTGCAATTATATAGTTCGATGCCTTTGCTATGGTTTTGCAACTTATAGAGTAAGAATTGGACAAGGTCTTTCACATAGATGCATGCTTTTATAGTATCTTTCCGTCCTGGATAGGCAAATTTTCTGCCTCGTATGCTCCAATATAATCGGGTGAAATTTCCATTTTCGCCTAATCCGAATACTACACCTGGTCGCACTATGGTAAGTTCATGTTTAGCATCTTCGGCAGCCCACACTACATGTATCTTCTCAGCCACAAGTTTAGAAACGCCATAAGCGGTATTGGGTGTGGGCAAGGTGTCTTCAAACTTCTGCTCTTCGCTTGCTGCATAGGGAGCTATGCTACTGGAAAATACCACTCGATTAATGCCAAGTTTACGTGCAAAGTTGCACACATTCTCAGCACCACGAATATTTGTTTCAAAATAGGCATAATCAGGATGACCAGGAGTACGATGTATGGCAGCAAAGTTAAATACCACATCATCGTCAGAAGAGTGCCTCACAAAAGTTATATTATCACGCACATCGCATTCGATGTATTCGGCTAATCCTTCATGCTCATTCTTAACAATATCTAAGTTGTAGATTTCTGATTTAGCATCGACGGCACGTATAGCCCTAATTAGGTGTGAACCTATAAAGCCAGAACCTCCGAAAATGTAGTATGCCATAGGAATTTAGAGTTAAACACAAGCCACTATCACAAAATTGGCATTGTACTAAAGTACAAACAATTAACAGAAGAGACAGAGCTGCGACTATGGCATTTAAATGAGCATTACTACTAAGAATGTTCCTCTTTTGTGCTTACACACACTTTTTCTACATAGTCAGCAATCTCTTGTCTGAATCGCTCGGCCGAAAAACGTTCAGCATTTCGTCTAATTTCAGACGGAACAAATGTCATCTTCTCAAATTTATGCACTGCATCTATTAACGAAGCTTCTGTTTGTTCTTTGAAGAATAGACCTGTTACACCATCAACAACGGTTTCGAGCACACCACCCTTACCATAGCATATTACAGGTGTACCTGTTGCTTGTGCTTCGACAGGAGCTATACCAAAATCTTCATCGGCAGCAAAAACAAAAGCTTTTGCCTTCGCAATATATTCTCTAAGCTTATCTTCTGGTACATAACCTAACAAATGTACATTAGGTGTAGCTATCTTCTGAATTTTCTTCATGTCAGGACCAGTACCAGCAACAAACAACTGCTTATCGGGCATTTGCGCAAAGGCTCTCACTATCAAATCGACCTTCTTATACTGAACCATACGAGAAACAGTAAAATAGTAGTCGTCACGTTTTTCTTCGTTTAGCCTAAACATATCTATGCGCACAGGCGGATAGATAACAACAGAATCGCGACGATAGATTTTACTTATTCTTTTGGCTATATAATTAGAATTGGCAATAAAATAATCAACCCTATTTGCCGACACAACATCCCATATTCGGAATTTATGCAACACTCTACGAGCATAAAATGCTAAAGGATTGTATCGAGAATGTAATCCCGATTCACGCAAATATTGTCCACACAAATCCCATACATAACGAGCTGGTGAATGACAATAACATATATGTGTTTGGCACGAACTCGTAAGCACGCCTTTGGCTACTGAACTCGACGATGATATTATCAAATCATATCCTGCAAAGTCTAATCCTTCGATGGCCATGGGTAAAAACTGCAAATACTTACGATAAAGTTTCTGCGCAAAAGGTAAGTGACAAATAAACGACTGGGTAA
>JBGUYH010000091.1:0-12234 GCA_045118595.1 Bacteroidales bacterium
TACTTAATGCCTGCCTTATCAAGTTCGGCTTTATGTGCTTCACTTAGGCTTCCGCTATCTGACAAAAAAACGTCAAACCCTTTTGCTTTACCAAGCAGCGCAGCGCCAACACCGCTTTCGCCACCACCCAATATTATCAGTTTTTCCATTATCTACTTATCGTATCTTAAGAGTTACAAGTGTTAGTATGGCCAATATTATTCCAATGAGCCAAAATCGCGTTACTATTTTAGGTTCTACATAACCCTTCTTTTGATAGTGATGATGTAGCGGTGCCATACGGAACACACGTCGCCCCTCACCATACTTCTTCTTGGTATATTTGAAATAGCCTACTTGTATCATTACCGATACATTTTCAACGAAGAATATACCACACAATATGGGCAACAATAACTCGATGCGAATAAGTATGGCAAACAAACCAATGATACCTCCAAGTGTTAAACTACCCGTATCGCCCATAAATACTTGTGCTGGATATGAATTGTACCACAAAAATCCGATTGTAGCACCAATGAATGCTGCTATGTAGATAACCAACTCTGACGAATTGGGTATATACATTATATTCAAATAATTAGCATATTCGGTATGACTCGACACATAAGCAAAGATACCAAGTGCTGTGCCTATTATAGCTGACACACCAGCCGCCAAACCATCAAGACCATCGGTCATATTTGCACCATTGCTCACCGCTGTTATGACAAAGATGATGACAAAAGCATAGAATATCCAACTCAATACCTCTTGCCACTCACCAGCCCAAAAGAATGGCGACCGATAATCAAATTTATTGTTCTTGAAGAATGGCACTGATGTGATAGGTTCTTTTACATCCCTACTTGTTGTTTCTATCACTGTTTGTGATTCATCGATAACATTTTCGGAAACAATCTCAACCGATGTTTTTTCGCGCACAATAACATCATCGTGAAAACACATTGTTGCTGCAACTATCAGACCTATACCTACTTGTCCGACAATCTTGAATCGCCCCGCCAATCCTTCTTTGTCTTTCTTAAACACTTTGATATAGTCATCAATGAAGCCTATAGCACCAAGCCATAGTGTAGCGACAATCATAAGCACAACATAGACATTATCGAGCTTATTGAACAATAAGACTGGCAATAGTATCGACGCAATAATTATGACTCCACCCATTGTTGGAGTTCCTTTTTTTTGCAATTGTCCCTCCAAACCAAGGTCTCTTACTATTTCACCAATTTGCTGTTTTTGAAGCAGATGAATAATGCGTCGACCTATAACAGTGGCCATTATCAGTGCAACTACAGCCGACAAACCAGCACGAAATGATATGTACTGAAAAACACCTGCACCAGGCAGGCCCAACTCTTTTAAATACTGAAATAAATAGTATAACATTCTTGTTGCTTATATTCATTAAAAGTGTCCGATGGCCGAAGCTACCGGACTATAATTATGAAAAAAGGCAGTATTGTATCTGCGCAATAACTGGATTTGCAAAGATAACGTCATCAGTGTATTTCTCAATACAAAAATGCCGCCTAATTTTTCTTATATGTATTTTTATCTTCTTTTTATCACTTACAATCCGAATGCGTTGCGCACCTCTTCGCGATCATCGAAATGGTGTTTTACTCCTTTTATTTCTTGATAAGGTTCATGACCCTTTCCAGCTATCAGAACTATATCGCCCGACTTTGCCAATGTTAGTGCGGTGCGTATAGCTTCATGACGATCAGCTATAACGAGTGTATGACGCATATCGTCGGCTGTTAATCCGGCCTTCATATCGGCTAAAATTTGTTCTGGTTCTTCACTTCGTGGGTTATCACTGGTAAGCACCACTTGCGTGCAACCAATAGCAGCTTCGTGTGCCATTTCTGGTCGCTTTGTCTTATCACGATCACCGCCACAACCTACTACACATATCAGTTGTTGCTCTGGTTTGCGTATGTCGTTGATGGTTGAGATGACGTTCATTAAGGCATCGGGAGTATGAGCATAATCGACAATAGCGGTTCGACCATCAGATGAGCGAATAGTTTCAAAACGGCCATCGACAGGAGTAAGAGCACTAAGTGCAACTAGTACTTCATTCTTATCGAACCCTAAACATACGGCAGCTGCATAGATACCCAACAAATTGTAAGCATTAAAACGCCCAACAAACTGCATAAAGGCTTCATTACCATCAAAGTCAATGAGCATTCCTTCAAACGAATGTTCTATAATACGTGCTTTAAAATCGGCCAAAGTACGTAGTGAATATGTCTTCTTTGTTGCCTTTGTATTCTGCAACATTTTTAGACCATTCTTATCGTCGATATTAGTAATTGCAAAGGCCTCTTTTTTCAGTCCATCGAAAAAGGCTTTTTTAGCATTGATGTAGTTGTCGAATGTTTTGTGATAATCGAGGTGGTCGTGAGTGATATTGGAAAATATAGCACCATCAAAATCGAGACCACTTATGCGGTGTTGCACTACGCTATGCGAACTAACCTCCATGAAACAATATTTGCAACCTTGTTCTACCATTTGACTCATCATTCGGTTGAGTGTAATAGCATCTGGAGTTGTCTGCTTGGCATCCTCTTTAGCATCGCCAATGTAATTTGCTACCGTAGAGAAGAGTCCTGCCTTATGCCCCAATTTCATCATTAAGCGATAGAGCAGTGTTGCTGTTGTTGTCTTGCCGTTTGTACCCGTAACACCCACAAGTTTCATCTGACGCGAAGGGTGGTCATAGAATGCCGACGCTACAATGCCGAGTGCTAAATGTGTATCTGGACATACCACAATAACAGCATCGGAAGGATATTGAACCGGCATTTTTTCGCATAGTACAGCTCTGCAACCTTGCTCAAATACCTTTGGAATATAGTCATGACCATCGGCCGAAACACCTTTCTGTGCTACGAATAAGACGCCATTGTTACACTTGCGGCTATCGAGTTCGATGCTCGAAACCATACTCTGCACATCTCCTATTACTGAGATACCATCGAGTTCTGCTACTATCTCTGATATTTTTTTTGCCATAGTATTTTTATTTTTAGCCATTACTTAGTTCAATTACAACCGTAGAGCCTTTCACATACGCTGTTCCATGCGGTATCGATTGTGATGTAACGCGCCCATAACCTGTTAGTACTACTTTTAGTCCGCGATCTTCAAGCAAACTAACCGCATCGGCTGCTCCCATGCCACGCACATCGGGCATAACACCATCAACAGCAGGACGCGGCGACACGTGTACACCATTTTCTTTGGCTGTCGTCGAAATCCATTGTGTACCAACATCGGTATTGCGTTTGATGCCCAGTTCGCCCAATACACGTTGTATATCTTTTTGTCTACCGCCTTTAGAATATGGATAAACAGTAGATAATGCCACGTTCTGATGCCTATCAACATTACCTGTGCGACATGCCGAAGCATAGACTCTGTCGGCTATTGCTTTAACAACACTACCTGCTACGATGTTGCCATAATAAACATTGTTTGACGGACCATAGACCATAACAATGCAACTATACATTGGGTCATCAGCAGGGAAATACCCCGCAAACGATGCTAAATACTTTTTCTCGCCATTTTGTGAATAACCTTTACCTTGAAAGGCTACTTGCGCTGTACCTGTTTTTCCTGCTATGGTGTAACCTTTTGTGTCACTGATGTTGCGAGCTGTACCATTCTTAACAACCCCTTCGAGCAGCTTCTTCACAGTTTCTATTGTCCGGCGCGATGCTATTGAATTGCGCAACACCTTAGGGCGCATACGTTCAACAACTTCGCCATGATCAACAATACCCTCGACAAACATAGGGCGCATCATAGTACCTCCATTGGCTACTGCATTGTAGAGCGACAAAAGATGAAGCGGTGTTATTAATACTTCATAACCTATCGAAATCCACGGCAACGAAATACCCGACCATGTTTTGTCTGAAACATTTTTCAAATATGTCGGACTCTCGCCCTTTATGTCGATGCCAAGCGAATCGCAAATACCGAGTCCGCGTAGTCTATCGATAAAACGTTGTGGATCGTTGCCATAATGTTTCATGGCTAATCGAGAGAAAGCTATGTTCGATGATATTTCAAACGCTTTCGACACAGTAACTATTGGGTTGGGTTCTTTGTGCGAATCACGCATCACACGGTCGTAGATTCGGAACTCACCATCGAATATGTTAATAGTATCTTTATCAACGTCTTTTATCACTCCATCTTCAAGACAAGCCATGATGGTTGCCAATTTAAACGTAGAACCAGGATCTTTGAGTTCGCTAACTGCATAGTTACGATCCTCAACGTAAGTGTTGCCTTGTTTGTGCAAATTGACAATAGCACGCACTGCACCTGTTTTTACCTCCATCAAGATGGCAACACCATGGTCGGCATTGTGATGTTCGAGTTGGTTGAGAAGCGAGTTCTCGGCTACGTCTTGTATATCGACATCGATGGTAGTGAGCAAACTCTTGCCATCTTCAGGTGGCGTTATCTCTCGATCTATCCATCGGTTGGTTATTCTAATGCTATTACACAATCCATCTCGACCTTTGAGCACGCTATTGTATGTTTGCTCCAAGCCAGCCATTTCACCTGTGATGCGCCCGATGGTTCGACTTGCTAATGTACCAAATGGCATCTTTCTGTAATCGCTCTCTTCAGGAATAAAACCGCCTTTATTCTTACCGAGTCTGAAGATTGGAAATTCACGTGCCTTCTTGAGTTCGTTGTAACCTATCTTTTTCGAATTGATAACAAGGTAGCGTTTCCCTTGACTCCGACGTTCTTTTATCTTATTGGCATAATATTCAGCTGTATTATCTTTATAGAGTTGTGCTAAGCAACGACCAAGTTCTGCAATGCCACTATTAAACGCCTCGTCGGAACTAGCACATGGATCCATTACAAGTTTGTAGTTTGGCACCGAGCATGCTAACGTACGTCCGTCTTTGGCCAATATTTCACCTCTGACTGCAGGTATGGGCTTGTTGGCACGCATTGTTTTATTTATCCTTTCTGCATACTCTGCTCCATCTATTGTTTTCAAAATAACAGCCTTGACTATTACAGCAACAAAAATGAAGAGTATTAGCACAAAGAACACCATTGTGCGCACATAAATATCTTTTCTATTATCCTTCATGAGCGTACACTTATTTTAGAATAATGCGTGGTGGTTCGGTAAGTTCGTGTAGCTGCAATCCTTCGGCATTGACACGTCGAGCTACTTCACTTTGCTTGCTCATATTCATCAGTTCTGACGATGATGTAATGGCTTGATAACGCAAATCTTTTATTTCAGCTTTAAGTTCTGCCACACGACGCAAATCGCGCTCTACACAATTGTTGTGAGTGATATACAAAATGAGCAACAAAATGCAAAACGCTATGAATTGTGGTGATGCAACACCCATAACGTTTATTCGACCATTAAGTGCATCGATTAATTTCGATGTTATTTTACTTTTGCTGTTCATCTGTACTGATTTAATTTCGTATAGCTATTCGGAGTTTAGCACTACGAGCTCTACTATTATTAGTCACTTCGTCGTTGGTTGGCACAACTGGTTTACGTGTTAGCGCATCGAATGGCACTTCACAATGACCATAGATGCTATCGCGTTCGGGTTCGGCTTTCATTGGGTCGCCACTCTTTACCAAGTTTTTCACCATACGATCTTCGAGGCTATGATAAGCAATGATACTGAGTCGACCGCCTTTCTTTATTATAGCTGGCAAACGCGACAACATCTCACGCAGTGCATCCATCTCACCATTCACCTCAATGCGCAATGCTTGAAAAACCTTGGTTAATAGCTTATTCTGCTCGGGCGGGATAACCGTTGACACCACTATATCACGCAACTGAAATGTTGTTTCAATGCGTTTTTTATCACGTTCGCTGCATAAAAGACGTGCTAAACGTTGTGCTTGCTTTATCTCACCATATTCCGAAAGCACTGCTGCTAATCGTTTTTCATCGTAACCATTAACTATGTCGGCTGCTGTGGTGGTCATACCTTGTCCCATTCTCATATCGAGCGGAGCATCGAAACGAAACGAGAATCCACGTTCGGGTGCATCAAAGTGATGACTCGAAACACCCAAATCGCCAAGTACGCCATCAACTTGCTCTATGCCCATATAATGCAAAAAATGAGCTATATATCTAAAATTATGACGAACAAAAACGAGACGTTCATCGTCTGGACGATTAGCATAAGCTTGTTCATCTTGGTCGAAAGCTATTAGGCATCCGTCGGGTCCCAAACGTCGGAGAATCTCACGCGAATGACCGCCACCACCAAAGGTAACATCGACATATGTACCATTAGGTTTTATGTCAAGTCCATCGACCGACTCGGTTAGGAGTACAGGCACATGATATGTTTGCTTTTCTTCATTCATAGAGCACAAAGTTACGAATTACTAATGATGATTGACACATTATGATGCGAAGTTCAACTATCAATTAATAATCGTTTCGTTTCGGATTCTTAGGAAACCAGCCTTTTCGCACACGTTCTCGTTGCTCAAACACTTCGAGTATCGACCACAAACATGAGCACGACAACACACCTAAAATAGCTGACACAAAAACCGACTCGACTAACAATGAAGCTATGGCGAATAAAATACCGCTAAGCAAAAAGCACCACCAACATTTTACGCCAAAATAGTATTCGGCTTTTATTACAATTGGGTGAAATAATCCGATGGAAAAAAAAGTTACTACGCCTAACAAAAGGCCGCTTAAATGATACGTTTCTATTATATCCATAACATATTATTTTTCTATATTGTTGTAATATCTATTGTTCCGTTTATTCCTTCTGCCTGATTTTGATATACTGACGGCAAAACACCAAACTCTTCTTTGAAATATTTGCTAAAATATTTTGGACTATTAAAACCGACAGCATAGGCCACATCTGATACGTTTTGTTGTTTATCCCTGAGCATTTGTGCTGCTCGTTTGAGCCGAATAACCCTAATAAATTCGATTGGTGTATGCCCTGTTATAGCAAGCATTTTTTTGTAGAGATGAACGCGACTCATACCCAAATTCTTACTAAGTTCTTCAACAGATAAGTCAGGACTTGCGATATTATCTTCAACGTACTTCACAGCTTTTTGTATCAACTTTTCGTCGAGTGTTGTTATTGTTATCTGGCTTGGTTCTGGTTCTATTTGTTGGCGGAATATTGCTCGACGTTTTTCACATAATTCTATAAGCTTTGCTACTCTAAGTTTGAGTATTTGCGGATTAAACGGCTTTGAAATATAGTCATCAGCTCCATTCGCCAAACCTTCAATTCGGTGTTCATCGGCTGTTTTTGCAGTGAGCATTATGAATGGTATGTGCGATGTACGCACATCAGTTTTTACCTTCTGACATAGTTCATTTCCATCTATTATTGGCATCATAACATCGGAGATAATTATGTCGGGTTGTTCGTTTACTATTTTATCAAAAGCCTCTTGTCCGTTTTTTGATTGCACTACATCATAGTCATCAATCAAAATATCGTTAAGCAGAGTACGAAAATCGGCATTATCATCAGCAATAACAATGCGTTTACGCCTAACCTCTTGTGACACTTCGGTTGTTGCATCAGCTACATCTACATTTAAATCATAAAGTGGCAATATGATGGTAAACACTGAACCACCACCATCGTTGTCAGAAACGCTTATTGTGCCGCCATGCATCGACACGAACTCTCTAACCATGTGCAAACCTATGCCACTACCACCATATGGCGAATTGACATTTGGCACCTGATAGAAACGGTCAAAAATGTGAGTTTTGTGCTCATCGGGTATGCCAATACCTGTATCGGCTATGCTAATGCTTATACTTTTCTTGTCAGCCAATAATTTTACATGTGTTGTTATCAACCCACCATCGTGAGTATATTTGAGAGCATTCGACAATATATTGCTAAGCATTTTGGCAACTTTATCTTTGTCGAATTTAGTGTATATAGCATCATTATCGGCTACGAATTCGAAACGGGTACTGCTATCAGATAATGAGGCAAAATCGGTACACATTCGCTTAACAAACGATACTATATCACCTTCTACCAAATTAAGTTGCATTGCATTATTGTCGGCCTTGCGTAAATCAAGCAACTGATTGACGATGTTAAGCAAGTTGTTGGCATTGCGATGCATCATTTCTAGTTTACTCTTAACAGCCTCGTCGGAAACTGTAGTTAGCAAATTTTCGAGTGGTGATATGATAAGACTAAGTGGTGTACGCAACTCATGCGACACATTGGTAAAGAAACGTAACTTAAGTTCATCGAGCTCCGATTTTCTCTCTATTTCGGCTTCGAGTTGACTGAGATTATATTTCTCACGTTCGCGCAATCTAACCATCAGTACCACAAACGTTATCAGGACAATGAGTGTAATGATGTAGACGCAATTGGCTGTTGTACTTTTCCACCACGGTGGCAATATTCTGATATGAAGTTCTGCATCGGTACGACTATCAAAGCCATCACAATTTGAGGCACGAACTCGGAGCGTGTAGTAGCCTGGTGCTAAATTGGTGTATGTTACAGAATTACCTTGTGCTGCTATCCACTTGTCGCTAAAACCATCGAGTTTGTAACTATATGTCACCTTTTCTGGCAAAACACTACTAAGCGTAGAAAAAGATATGGTAAACATATTGTCGGCATATGTAAGCTCGATGCTATCGGTATATGGCATTGCTTTGTACAAAATAACATGATTATTTATACTAGCACCTATACCAACTTCATTGCCCAATACTGACAAATTTGTAAATATCACTTTAGGTGATTGCTTGTTGTATTTTATCTTGTTAGGAAAGAAACGTGCCACACCATAATTTCCTCCTACTATTATTTCACCTTTCGATGTGCGTTTTATAGCTCTTACATTAACAGCACCTCGCATCATGCCATCGTGCTCATCATAACTATAAAGTGTAAACGAATATTCAGCTGAACGCTGATTTGTACTAACCATAACATTGGATATGCCACATGTTGTTGTTATCCACATGTTCTTATCAGCATCTTCCACTATACCTGTTATAACATTGTGTAGCAATCCGTTATCAGTATTAAAATAAGCTATCTGATTATAATTCGTACCATCGAGCACTGTTAACCCGTTGTCGGACCCAACCCATAGCAATCCGCGACTATCGACATATATGTCGTTAACATTACTTGTTACACTCGGTATGTTGGTTCCTATGCGATGCAATTGCCTATTGACATCGCATAGCACAATACCATAAGCTGTTGATACGAACAGACGGCCATCGGCAATTGGCACTATTTGCGATATAAAATCAGATGGCATATCGCTATTGCTCATATTGTATTCTGTCCATATACCATTCTTTGCATCGCACATTGCCAAACCAGATCCCAATGAACCTACCCAAATATTGCCATTAACATCTTCTGCTACTGCCCATATATTGTCTGCAGCTACACTCTGCGGAACATCCTTTCTTCCACGAAAAGAATGAAATTTATTCCCATCGAAATAAGCCAAACCTCCCAAAAATGAACCAGTCCAAATGCGTCCTTTCGAATCGGCTAACACATCAACAATTATATCGTTGGGTATCGATGATGCATCTGTTGATGAGTGTTTATAAAGCACCGACTTACCATTGCTCTGCACGCACAATAGTCCGCTACCATTCGAACCATACCATAGGTTGCCATTGGCATCCTCCTCTATAGAGTTTATCTGTGGAACAAAATCAGTGGCCTCTTCACCATACAATAACTCATCGATGTCAAATTTAAACACAGACTCATTGTACATAGCTATACCCGAACGCACACTACCTATCCACACATTATCTGCATCATCGCAATATACGCAACTCAAACTATTGGTAAGCAATCCGCGAGCATCGTTTTTACTGCTTTGCACTTGTACCACCGACTGCGTCATCTTATCAACTACGGCAACACCGCCATGATTGCTTGCAATCCATACTCTGTGCTTAGTATCTTCATCAACACCATTTATCACAAATGCGGGCATTCTGATCGGGGAATTGGAATCGGCCGTACAATGATACCAATTGTCTGTTTCTGATTTATAATACCATATTCCCTCACGTGAATTAGTAAAGAGCCAATAATCGGCATCGGTATCAACAAATATGTTGTGCAATCCATTGCCTACAGGCGTTTGTTTGTGCACATAACGACTCACATCGCACTTACCATCAAGTGGAGCTATAAGTAATGTACCATTGGTGCAAATAATGTAAACACTATTATTTGCCTCACATAAATCTGAAATATTGCTCCCCACATCAATACCGCTAGGAGGTGTAATAAGTCTATGATGCGATGTAGAATATATATATATCGAAGTATTAGACACACACCAAATATCCGACTCTGAATCAACAAAGATATTGTCTATTTGATATGGGACACCAACGGAAGATAGGTATTGGTTGGCCGATGAGAATTGTTCGGTATGCTTATCAAACAGAAAAAACTTATCAATATTTTTACCGATCAGCATACTATCGGTTAAATCGGTAACCCATTCTACATAATTATCGCTTATCGATGCTGTATCTTGAGTGTGCAAAAATACACGCATTTGATAACCATCGTAACGAGTGAGCCCACTTGCTGTCGAAAACCACATAAAACCATCCGCATCGCGATAGATATTGTTTATCTGATTGTGCGATAATCCCATACTCATTGTTATATGCTTAAACGAATAATGCTCGGCAGCAATAACATTAAGTCCACAAAAGGCAACGAACAAAACTATCAGACTCTTCATCATAGTACATTTTTTTTCATAGTCAGATTGATAGGAACATCACACCAATGCCCATCATGTAATTCGGCATGAGTAGAAAAACCTGCTTTTTGCAATTGTAACAACGCGTAATAGCGACCACTATCTATATTTTCAGGATAATGAGCATCGGAACTAACCGTTATGCGAATACCTAATTCGAGCATTAATGGCCAAAGTGAAACGTCAGGAAAAAACAAACCATTAACACCATATTTCTTGGTATTCACCTCCATTATATATCCTTTCTGAGCAATAATATCAAGACAATCAGCAATAAGCTGTTTATACCATATTTGACTACTCAATTGCGGCTTTATTGCATCGGCCAAAGCATGCATTTTATCGGCATGCCCTACTATATCAAATCCACCACATTCAGCCATTGCCTTTAGTCTTTGCAAAAATAGGCGCATAACATATTCTATGTCGCCACTGAAAACATTATCAACAATATCTCTAAATCGGTCGATACTACAATCTATTTCATAAAGTTCTCCATCGTCATTAGGTATAGTGTGAACCGAACCTATACGAAAATCGAGTGGCAAATTTCGAAAATAGCATATTGACGGATTATAATCAGCTGTCAGATAATCTATTTCTAATCCTGCATAGAGTTCTATCTGACCAGAATAAGCAGTGCGCAAATAATCAACTTTGGCCAAATAATCATTCATACGCTCTGCATCCATATTCCACCGAGTGTGATAAGGTAACGGAGCGTGTTCGGAAAAACCAACAGAATAAAAACCTTTAGCTATAGCTGACTCAACAAACGCTTCTAATGGAGCATGTCCATCAGAAAAAGTAGAGTGACTATGATAATTAGTGAGGTTCATTGAAAGGGGGTTATCCGATAATCGTAGCGACAATATTTCTTGCGCCCCCAAAATTACGAAATTCGCACAAATAAATACCTTGCCATGTTCCCAGATTAAGTCTCCCGTTAGTTATCGGAATGTTGATAGACACACCAGATAACGTACTCTTAAAATGGCTTGGCATATCATCATCCCCCTCATCAATATGGTAATAGGCTACATCGCCATCGGGAGCTAACCTATCAAAAAGCATATTCATATCTCGACGAACATCTGGGTCGAAATTCTCATTCATTGTAAGTGCACAACTAGTATGCTTAACGAACAAATTGAGCACACCAACTTGAGGTAATTGCGGTATATGTGACACTATTTCTGAGGTAACCAAATGACAACCTCGCTTACGTGGGGCAAGAGCAAATTCAACTTGTTGAATCATCTTTATCAATGTAAATAATACACATCAAAAGTAATCAAAAAGAGAAAATGATAACTACAATTTACAAAACTTAGTAATACAAAAAAATCCTCTCAAGTCATCAGACTCAAGAGGATTCTTTTTCAA